>NZ_JBRREK010000011.1:0-101988 GCF_056760235.1 Stenotrophomonas sp. STEN018 | reverse complement strand
CCCCCCCCTCCCCCCGCCCCCCCCCCCCCCCCCCCCCCCCCCCCCCCCCCCCCCCCCCCCCCCCCCCCCCCCCCCCCCCCCCCCCCCCCCCCCCCCCCCCCCCCCCCCCCACTACAGGGCCTTCCCGCCAAGCCCCCGCAGGGCAGGGTTCAGTGTTACAGGAAGCCTTGCTCCGCTTCCCGTAAAATGGGCGCATGGATGTCTCCCACTTGCTCGACGGGCTGAACGCAGCCCAGCGCGAGGCCGTTTCCGCGCCTCTTGGTCACCACCTGATTCTTGCCGGCGCCGGTTCCGGCAAGACGCGCGTGCTTATCCATCGCATCGCCTGGCTCACCGAAGTCTGCGGCGTGCCTGCGCATGGCATTTTCGCGGTCACCTTCACCAACAAGGCGGCCGGCGAAATGCGCCACCGCATCGACCTGCAGCTGAGCAAGGGCAGCCGCGGCATGTGGATCGGCACCTTCCACGGTCTGGCCCATCGCCTGCTGCGCCTGCACTGGGGCGATGCGAAGTTGCCCGAAGCCTTCCAGGTGATGGATTCGGACGACCAGCTGCGCATGATCAAGCGCGTGGTGCAGCAGCTGGAGCTGGATGACAGCAAGTACCCGCCCAAGCAGGTGATGTGGTGGATCAACACGCAGAAGGATGAAGGCCGCCGCCCGCAGCACATCCAGCCCGAACCGCATGACCAGTGGGGCGAAACCCTGCGCCAGGCCTATGCGGCCTACCAGGAGCGCTGTGACCGTGCCGGTCTGGTCGACTTCGCCGAGCTGCTGCTGCGCGCGCACGAACTGCTGCGCGACAATCCGGCGCTGCTTTCGCATTACCGGGCCCGCTTCCGCGAGATCCTGGTTGACGAGTTCCAGGACACCAACGCCATCCAGTACGCCTTCGTGCGCGTGCTGGCCGGCGATAGCGCGCATGTATTCGTGGTCGGTGACGATGACCAGGCCATCTACGGCTGGCGCGGTGCCAAGGTCGAGAACGTGCAGCGCTTCCTCAAGGATTTCCCGGGCGCGCAGACCATCCGCCTGGAGCAGAACTACCGCTCCACCGCCAATATCCTCGGTGCCGCCAATGCGGTGATCGCGCACAACCCGGACCGCATCGGCAAGGAGTTGTGGACCGATAGCGGCGACGGCGATCCGATTGATCTGTTTGCCGCGTACAACGAAATGGACGAGGCGCGTTACCTGGTCGAGCGTGCGCGGCAGTGGGTGCGTGATGGCGGCAGCTATGGCGACGTCGCCGTGCTCTACCGCAGCAACGCGCAGTCGCGTGCCTTCGAAGAAGCCCTGCTCAGCGAGCAGGTGCCGTACCGCGTATACGGCGGCATGCGCTTCTTCGAACGTGCTGAAATCAAGGACGCGCTGGCCTACCTGCGTTTGATGACCAATCGTAATGACGATGCAGCATTCGAGCGCGCGGTGAATACGCCGACGCGTGGCATCGGCGAGCGTACCCTGGACGAAGTGCGGCGCATTGCGCGGCAGCAGGCCATCCCGTTGTGGGAAGCC
Source organism: Stenotrophomonas sp. STEN018 (assembly GCF_056760235.1). Classification (NCBI taxonomy): domain Bacteria; kingdom Pseudomonadati; phylum Pseudomonadota; class Gammaproteobacteria; order Lysobacterales; family Lysobacteraceae; genus Stenotrophomonas; species Stenotrophomonas sp. STEN018. The sequence continues at coordinate 100,471 of NZ_JBRREK010000011.1, read as the reverse complement.
TCGATGCTGGCCACGCAGGGCACCGATCTGACCTCGCGTGCAAAGAATGCATTGACCGGCTTCATCAATTTGGTGAGCCAGCTGACCGGCGAAACCGGCGAGATGGATCTGTCCGAGCGCATCGATCACGTGCTGTCGCGTTCGGCACTGCGCGAGCATTGGGGCAAGGAAAGCCGCAACGCGCTGGATTCGGAATCGCGCACCGACAACCTCGACGAATTGATCTCGGTGGCCTCACGCTTCGTGCGTCGCGAAGACGATATCGAAGAAGGCGCCGAGGATATGAGCGAGCTGGTCGCCTTCCTGTCCTACGCCTCGCTGGAGGCCGGCGAAGGCCAGGCACAGGCGGGAGAGGAGGGCGTGCAGCTGATGACGCTGCACTCGGCCAAGGGTCTGGAATTCCCGCTGGTATTTCTGGCCGGCATGGAAGAAGGCTTGTTCCCGAGCGCGCGTTCGCTGGAGGAAAGTGGTCGGCTGGAAGAGGAGCGTCGTCTGGCCTACGTTGGTATCACCCGTGCCCGCCAGAAGCTGGTGCTGGGCTATGCCGAATCGCGCCGCATCCATGGCCAGGACAACTACAGCCTGCCTTCACGCTTCCTGCGCGAGATCCCGCGCGAGCTGCTCAACGAAGTTCGCCCCAAGGTACAGGTCTCGCGCCCGGCCTCGCTTGGTGCCAGCCGGTCGATGGGTGGCCATGCCAACATCGAAAAGCCGCCGATCAAGCTCGGTGCATTGGTCAATCATCCGAAGTTCGGCGAAGGCATGGTCACCGATTACGAGGGCAACGGCCAACACGCGCGCGTGCAGGTCGAGTTCGCTGACGCAGGTAGCAAGTGGCTGGTGATGGCGTATGCGAATTTGACGGTGATTTGATTTCATGGTGATGCATGGATGCTCCGATTCAAGTTGCAGCTGAATCATGCAGGCACTCCATCTCATATGAGATGGAGCGCTTGCATAGAATAAGATGCTCAAGCCGAACCTGAGTGGGGATGCAGGGAATGCTTCAGATTGTCGAAGGAACGATCAGTGAATGCAGGCGCTACGATGAGACGCTTGATGTTTCCAGTGCGACCGGGCTAGAGCAATTGCGGCTGATTGCTGCCGCAGATGTGATGATCAGCTTGCAGAATCACGGCATGGCAGCAGCCCTGATCGGAAATGCAATGTCACTGCCGGATAAGGTTGATATCCATTATTGGACCTTCGAGCTTGATGGCCGCGCATTCCGGGCAGCCTTCGATCCTGCACCGGCGTTAGCCAGAAGAGTGCGTGTAATTTCCAGGTTGAGGGCTGATGGCGGTTGGGATGCCTTCGCTGTTCATCTACCGTCGGCACACTGCGTGCTTGTCAATTCCTTCAGTGCGCAGGGGATTGGTGTCGAGTTGGTTTCGATGCTGCGGATCATCCTGATTTTCTCTGCGCTGCCTACTGCGGTTGTCCTCGCGTTGATAATCTGGCCTGAGCCTGAAAACGTCATGTCCTGGTTGCCTGCTTCGGCTGGCTTCTTGGTCGTGGCTTTGCTGATGTCGATCATGCTGACGCTGCTCGCGTGCCGAAGGGAGTGGGGTGCCTTCAGGCTGAATACCGAAGTGTTGCGTACTCTGGGGTTCAAAAACCCGGCGTTCACGTCTCTCGAGAAGGGAATGGTTGCTTGGTTTCGGGTGCGTGGGCGTGCTCGTCCAAAGCTGGATGGTTGTTACTTCAATGATCAGCTGTAGCAGGCCACCAGCAGTAAGCGAACGAGACGAGGTGTGTTTGCTGCTCGGGTGATAGCTCTCGACTGAGTGATGAATTGTTCTGAGTCCATCTGGAGCCGAACTCCTTTGCTCGCTGCGTTTGCGTTGGTCGCCCAGTTTTTTGCGAAGATCTGCCGAGCATGGCTCGGCACTACAGGAAAGGCGGGCTTTTGGTCTGAAAAATTACGGTGCACTCGGAGGGTGCTCTGTGCATTGGCCTTTGTGCGAAAGGCTGCCGAGCATGGCTCGGCACTACAGTTGGGTTGCGTGATTCCTCAGCTGTTCCCAGTCCAGATCGAACTTGGCGAGATACTTGCGCAGGCGATCGGCGTCGTTGGTACTGGCGCGTTGCGTGCGGGATACCGCGAACAATTCGCGGCCGGCGGCTGACAGGGTTTTTGAACGCAGGCAGACGCGCACGACTTCTTCAAGTTGCACGCGGTCGAAACGGTCAAGCTGGTTTGCTGCATCGCCCAGCAATGCCAGCAAGGGCGATGCGTCATTGCCACCGTGCCATTGCGTGCGCAGCCGATTGATTTCCTCATCGACGCCGTCGGTCTGGATGCGGCCGGCATTGGCCAGCGTCGCCATTCGAACCACGCTGGCGCCGAGGTCGCGGAAGTTGCCGCGCCATGCCGCCTCGGTGCTGGTGGCAAAGCTCAGGTAGCGACTGCGTGCCTCGGCGTTGAAGCGCACGCGTTCGTGCTGTTCGCGTGACCAGCGCTCCAGTTCGAATTCCAGGTTGGGTTCGATGTCTTCGCTGCGCTCGGCCAGGCCGGGCAGTTGGTAGGTCCACAGGTTCAGGCGCGCTAGCAGGTCTTCGCGGAAGCGGCCCTGGCGGACGTCGTGCTGCAGATCGCGGTTGGTGCCGGCGATCAGCTGGAAATCACTTTCCACTTCGCGGTCACTGCCGACCGGCAGGAAGCGCTTCTCTTCCAGTGCGCGCAGCAGCATCGCCTGTTCGTCGGCGCCCAGTTCGCCGATCTCATCGAGGAACAGCAGGCCTTGGTGGGCCGAACGCAGCAGGCCGGCACGGTCGCTGCTGGCGCCGGTATACGCCCCCTTGGTGTGGCCGAACAAGGTACTCATCGCGCCATCGCCGCGCAGGGTGGCGCAGTTCACTTCGACGAAACGACCCGGCAGCTGGTGTTTGAGCTTCTTCAGCTCGAATACGCGCTTGGCCAGCTGGCTCTTGCCTGCGCCGGTGGGGCCGGTCAGCAGCATTGGCGCGCGTGAGCGCGTCGCGACTTTCTCGATCTGCTCGATCATTCGGTTGAAGGCCGGGTTGCGGGTGGCGATGCCGCTCTTGAGCAGGTCGCGGTCATGCAGCTGTTGCTGGGCGAAGCGCTGGGCGATGTGGTCGTAGCGCGACAGATCCAGATCGATCACCGCATGGCTACCCGGGTCGCCATTGGCCTGCTTGCGCGGTGGCGAGGTCTGCAGCAGGCGGCCAGGGAAGTGGCGGCTCTCGGTCAGCAGGAACCAGCAGATCTGGGTGACGTGGGTGCCGGTGGTGATGTGGACGTAGTAGTCCTCTTCGTCCGGCTGGAAAGGGTAGGCCGCCAGGAAGTCATGCATGCGGGCGTACACGCCCTCGAACTCCCAAGGATCGATCAGGTAGGTGTCATGCAGGCGCACTTCGGTGGCTGGCGATACCAATGCCAGGTCTTCCTGTACCTGCGTGGCCAGCCGGCTGAAACGGCGCCGGTCCAGCATCAGCTCGATGCGATCGGGCTGGAAGTCCTCGTGCATGCCCAAGGCGACGGTGGGCCGCCATTTCTCCCAGCGACCGGGGCCGCTGCCCAGGTCGAGTTGGGTGCCGAGCATGCCGAAGACTACCTGTCGCTTGGACATATCAATTCCTATAAATAGCGCGCTGAAAGTATACGTAATGTCTAATATTGGGTGCGCGACACTTCCTGTGAAATTGTAAAATATCGTTATTAATCAATAAATTGACTTTATTCTCGAAAAGTTGGCACGGCCATTGCGTTGTATAGGGCCAAGAGAGAGGCGGGCAGTTCCCGCCGAGGAGTACGAAATGGCCAACGCAAACCTGTTCGCATCTTTCCGTGGCGCCCTGCTGCCGAAGGCGACGGTGCGCAACGAAGCAGGTGGATCGGCCTATGCCCGTGACCCGCGTGCGGCCTTGGCCCTGTTCGCTGCCACCGGTTGCTTGAACAGCACCTTCTACGCCAGCGCCGATGGACAGCTGGAGCAGGTGCAGGCGCTGTGCAACGAGGTCGATGCCGGCTTCATCGCCCGCACTGCTGCTTATGCCCACGGCGTGGCGCATATGAAGGACGTGCCGGCGCTGCTGTTGGCGATGCTGAGCGTGCGTGATGGCGAGGCATTTGCCGCTGCCTTCCCGCATGTGATCGACAACGGCCGCATGCTGCGCACCTTCGTGCAGATCATGCGCAGCGGTCGGGTGGGTCGCCGTTCGCTGGGCTCGTTGCCGAAGCGCCTGCTGCGGCAGTGGCTGGAGCAGGCTTCGCCGAAAGCGATCATCCGTGCGGCGATCGGCAACCAGCCCTCGCTGGCCGATGTGATCCGCATGGTCCACCCCAAGCCGCAGGATGCCGCGCGTGAGGCGCTGTATGCCTGGGTGATCGGGCGGCCGTACGACGAGGCGCTGTTGCCGGCAGAACTGCGTGCCTATGAGGCATTCAAGCGCGATCCGCGCGGAATGCTGCCGGACCTGCCATTCCAGTACTACAGCGCGCTGGCATTGGATGCCGCGCAGTGGTCGGTACTGGCACGCAACTCGTCCTGGCAGCAGCTGCGGATGAACTTGAACACCTTTGCCCGTCATGGTGTGTTCGAGGACGAATCCATGGTTGCCGAAGTGGCAGCGAAGCTGCGTGATCCGCAGCAGATCGCCCGTTCGCGGGTGCTGCCTTACCAGTTGCTGATGGCATACCACGCCGGCGCGGCACTGCCGCGTCCGATCCTGGACGCGCTGCAGGACGCGATGGAAGTGGCGACCGCTTCGGTGCCGGCATTGCAGGGCAAGGTGGTGGTTGCGGTGGATGTGTCCGGTTCGATGCAGTGGCCGGTGACCGGTTATCGCAAGGGAGCAAGCTCGGCGGCGCGTTGCGTCGACGTGGCGGCCTTGATCGCGGCCTGCGTGTTGCGCGGTCACCCGCAGGCGCAGGTGTTGCCGTTCGATACCGAGGTGCATCCGCAGCAGTTGAACCCGCGTGACAGCGTGATGACTTTGGCGCGGCAGCTGGCGATCAATGGTGGCGGCACCTCGGTAAGTGCCCCGCTGGCTTACCTCAACAGCAAGCGGGCACAGGTGGATCTGCTGGTGTTGGTGTCCGACAACGAAAGCTGGCGTGACACCCGCGGCAACCGTGAGACCGCAACCATGCGTGAGTGGGCCGCGCTGAAGGCGCGTTGCCCGCAGGCGCAGCTGGCCTGCATCGACCTGCAGCCGGTGTCCAGCAGCCAGACGGTTGAGCGCGAAGACGTGCTGCATATAGGCGGCTTCAGCGACGCGGTGTTCGAGCTGCTGGCCAATGCCAGCCTGCCGCCGGCACAGCGTCCGCGTTGGGTGGAGCGGATTGCGGCAATGGAACTGTAAGGGCGATACGGATATCGCCGATGTGATGCCTGGCCGGCAATGGGGCCGGCCGGGCCTGGAGAATTGTTTTCATGGGAGAAGGCGGATGCCGGCCTGACTACATTGGTTGTTCACTCCGGTTCGAATCCGGAGGGTCAGTCCAACCCTTGCCGTTTGCTCCCACCTCTTATGTCGGCGTGTACGAATGCCGATGGAACTACAGCCTTTCACGCTCCAGGTCGCGGGTTCGATCCCCGCTCGATGCCGCAATGCATCGGTAGCTCAGTGGTTAGAGCAGGATCGCCGCCTTGCCCTCGTGGCAAAGCGGTGAAACGTTCCATCATCCTTGTCGTATAAGCCGGCACCCTATTCGCATTACTTCGTGCTTCGGCATGAAAAAGTTTCAACGTCGGCACGCACGAATGCCGAAGGAACTACAGCCCCTTAAGCTCCGGGTCGCGGGTTCGAATCCCGCCCGCTGTGGAGACGCAGCGGTAGCTCAGTCAGGTAGAGCAGGATGTTCCTTCAAACCTCGTCGTGCAGGCCGACACCTTTTTTAGATGTTTCATGCGGTGAATGCAGGTGGAACTACAAAGGCAGCCCTGCGGGGTCGGGTTCGACTCCCGGCCGCAACGCCAGACAAGGATTTGGCGTCGCGGTCAGTTCCACCACCCTTTGTCACCGCACCTTTAGATTTGAAGATGACAGGAAAGCCATCAATGAACGACACCAATTACAACGTGATCCAGGAGCCGGGTGCGGCACCGATCAAGCTGTGGACGCGCGGCGTGCCACTGGAAGACGAAGCCCGCGAGCAGTTGAAGAACATCGCGCGTCTGCCCTTCATCCATCAATGGGTGGCGGTGATGCCCGACGTGCACCTGGGCAAGGGGGCAACCGTGGGTTCGGTAGTACCAACCATCGGCGCCATCATTCCTGCTGCGGTCGGTGTGGATATCGGCTGCGGTATGATTGCCACCCGTACCACGCTGACCGCCAGCGACCTGCCGGACAATCTGTCCGCCCTGCGCAGCGCGATTGAACGCGCAGTGCCACACGGCCGCAGCGTGACCCGTGGCAGCCGTGACAAGGGCAGCTGGGATACGCCGCCGGAGCTGGCGGTGGAAGGCTGGTCGCAGCTTGCGGCCGACTTCGCCTTGATCTGCGAGCGTCATCCAAAGCTGAAGAACACCAACAACCTCAAGCATCTGGGAACGCTGGGTACCGGCAACCACTTCGTCGAGGTGTGTCTGGATGAAGCGCAGCGCGTGTGGTTCATGCTGCACTCCGGTTCGCGTGGCGTCGGCAACGCCATCGGCACCTACTTCATCGAGCTGGCCAAGCAGGAAATGCGTCGTTGGATGATCAACCTGCCGGACCAGGATCTTGCGTATCTGCCGGAGGGCAGCGCGCACTACGGTGACTACGTGTTCGCGGTGGACTGGGCACAGCGTTTCGCCCGTATCAACCGAGAGGTGATGATGCGCAATGTGGTTGCGGCTGCGCGTACGGTGATCAGCAAGCCGTTCGAGGCCCAGACCGAGGCGGTCAACTGTCACCACAACTACGTCAACCGCGAGCACCACTTCGGCAAGGATGTGCTGGTGACGCGCAAGGGTGCCGTGAGTGCGCGCAAGGGCGAGATGGGCATCATCCCGGGCAGCATGGGCGCCAAGAGCTTCATCGTGCGCGGGCTGGGCAACGAGGACAGCTTCCACAGCTGCAGCCACGGTGCCGGCCGTGTAATGAGCCGCACCAAGGCGCGCAAGCTGATCAGCGTGGATGACCACATCAAGGCCACCGCGCACGTGGAATGCCGCAAGGACGCTGAGGTGGTGGATGAGTCACCGGCCGCCTACAAGTCGATTGAGGCGGTGATGGAGGCGCAGCGCGATCTGGTTGAGATCATGCATACCCTGCGTCAGGTGGTATGTGTGAAGGGATAGGGCAACATGGCGCTCCACTGCGGTGGGGCGCCAAAGGTAGGCAAGACAATGGAAATGATTGAGATAGATGGAACCCAGGGCGGCGGGCAACTGCTGCGCTCTGCGCTGAGCTTGAGCCTGTGCACCGGGATTGGCTTTGCCATGCAGGACATTCGCGCCAGGCGTTCACGGCCGGGACTGATGCGTCAGCATCTGACCGCGGTCAACGCCGCGGCGCGGATCAGCAGTGCTCAAGTAGAGGGCGCAGCCCTGGGCGCGACCACGCTGCGCTTCGTGCCGGGTGCTGTGCAGGCCGGTGATTATCACTTCGCCATCGGCAGTGCAGGTTCGGCGACGCTGGTATTGCAGACGGTGCTGCCTGCTTTATGGCAGGCAGCAGCGCCGTCGCGTGTGCGGCTGGAAGGCGGGACGCATAATCCGATGGCGCCGAGCGCCGACTTCATCAGCAGCTGCTATCTACCGGCATTGGCGCGGATGGGCGTGCAGGCGGAGTTGCAGTTGCATACCCCGGGCTTTCATCCGGCCGGCGGCGGCGTGCTGGAGGCCACGGTGCAAGCCTGTCCGCAGCTGCAGGCACAGGAGTTCAGCGTGCGCGGGCCCTTGCAGGCGCTGGAGGCGCAGGTGCTGGTGTCGGGACTGCCCGCCGCCATCGGCCAGCGTGAGTTGGATGCACTGGCGCGGCGGTTTGGCGTGGACGCGCATCCGCGCCATGTACGGGTGGTGCGGCCGGCCTTGGGTCCGGGCAATGTCGCCTCGATGACGGTGCGGCATGGCAATCACGTCGAGCATTTGGACAGCCACGGCGAGCGCGGGCTGGCTGCGGAGGACGTGGCTGGGCGGTTGGCCGATACCGTACAGGCCTATCTGGATGGCGGTGCCTGCGTGGGCGAGCACCTGTCCGACCAGTTGCTGCTGCCGATGGCCTTGGCCGGTGGCGGAAGCTTCACCACCTCCGCGCTCAGCGACCACCTGCGCAGCAATGCTCGGCTGATCGAGAAGTTCCTGCCGGTGGAATTCGACTGGCAGCAGCGCGGGCCGCACTGGGAGGTGCGGATAAGCGCCTGAACGGGCCGGTTTGATCTTGCGCAAGGCATGGGGGCAACATCGGGTGTGCAATGGTGTCACCACCACCCTTTCCTGCAAGGAGAACTGCCATGTACAAGCGCATCCTGATCGCCACTGATGGTTCCGAGCTTTCCGCCAAGGGCCTGGCCAAGGGGCTGGAACTGGCCGCCCAGCTGGGCGCACATGCCGACATCGTCACCGTTTCCGAGCCGTGGGCGGTGGGCATGTACGACGCCATGGGCTGGAGTGCCGGCTACGAGGCCAGCCCGGAGTACAAGAAGGACCGCGAGGACGCCGCGCAGAAGATCCTGCAGCCGGCGCTGGAGGCGGCCCATGCGGCTGATGTGGCCGACGTGCAGACCCATCATGTGCTGGACCGCTACGCCGCCGACGGCATCATCGACACCGCCAAGGCCTGCAGCAGCGACCTGGTGGTGATGACCTCGCACGGCCGCCGTGGCGTCACCCGGGTACTGCTGGGCAGCCAGACCTCCGAAGTGCTGGCGCGCAGCACAGTCCCGGTGCTGGTGATCCGCTGAGGGCTTTGAGCCCCCTCCCTTTCGCGCAGCGAAGGGGAGGGCTGGGGAGGGGGGCTTCTCGCCGTGGCCCCAAAGAAACCAGAACCCAGAATCAACAAAGCCCTCGAATCGAGGGCTTTGTCTTACCGGGTGAACGGGCGTGTTGGCCTTCGGGCTTGGTCGCCAAAAGCACCCCTCCCCAACCCTCCCCTGCGCTTCGCGCAAGGGAGGGGGTAGAAGATCACCAGCTATACAGCTTCCAATACACTGGCTTGGTGCCGTCCTTGTCGCTGTCCATGCGGCCGTCGCCATCGCGGTCGTACATGTAGAACGGGGCGCCACGGGCCGGGGTCACCTTGACCATGCGCAGGGTGCCGCCGACGCGGTATTCCTCGATGGTGTCACCGTTGTCCATCGCCTTGCGGGTGACATCCGCGCCTTTGACATCTACCGGTGGCGAGCCATCGCCGAGGGTGGCGCAGCCGGCCAGGGCCAGCAGGGGGATCAGCAGCAAGGATTTCATGGTGGTGCTTCCTTCGGTGGGAATGGTCCGATTATGCCTGTCCACATGCGACAACGGCCCGCCGCGTAGAATCAGCGCATGAGCAGATTAGTCCTTATAGACGGTTCCAGTTACCTGTACCGCGCGTTCCACGCGCTCCCGCCACTGACCAACGCCAATGGCGAGCCGACCGGCGCGCTGTTTGGCGTGGTCAACATGCTGCGTTCCACGCTGAAAGAGAAGCCGGAGTACGTCGCCTTCGTGGTCGATGCGCCGGGCAAGACCTTCCGCGACGACATGTATGCCGAGTACAAGGCCAACCGTCCGCCGATGCCCGATGACCTGCGTTCGCAGGTGCAGCCGATGTGCGACATCGTGCAGGCGCTGGGTATCGATATCCTGCGCGTCGATGGCGTGGAAGCCGATGACGTGATCGGCACGCTGGCGCTGGCCGCCGCTGCGGACGGGCTGGATGTCACCATCTCCACCGGCGACAAGGATTTTGCCCAGTTGGTGCGTCCGGGCGTGGCGCTGGTCAATACCATGACTGGCAGCCGCACCGATTCGGACGCGGCGGTGATGGAAAAGTTCGGCGTGCATGCCGAGCAGATCGTCGACTACCTGGCCTTGATGGGCGACACCGTCGACAACGTGCCAGGCGTGGAGAAGTGCGGCCCCAAGACCGCCGCCAAGTGGCTGGCCGAGTACAACGATCTGGATGGCGTGATCGCCGCCGCCCCCACCATGAAGGGCAAGATCGGCGAAAACCTGCGCGCCGCACTGCCGCGCCTGCCCTTGAACCGCGATCTGGTCACCATCCGTACCGACGTGCCGCTGGAACAGGGGCCACGCGACCTGCAACTGCGCGAGCAGGACGTGGAGTCGCTGCGCGGCCTGTACGCGCGTTACGGCTTCACCCAGGCGCTGCGTGAGTTGGGTGGGGTTGCCGCACCGGATGTTGCCAGCGAGACCAAGCCCAGCCTGCGCGGCACCGCTGCCGGCTATGCCAAGGCGGTCGATAGTGAGCCGGTAACCGGCCTTGATCCGGCGATGGCGGAAAAGGGTGAATACGAAACGGTATTCACCGGCGAACAATTGCAGGCCTGGGTGGAACGTCTGCAGGCCGCCGACGAATTTGCCTTCGACACCGAAACCGATGCGCTGGATGCGATGCGTGCCAACCTGGTCGGCATCAGCCTGGCGGTAGAGGTCGGCAAGGGCGCGTATATCCCGGTCGGCCATATCTATCCGGGTGCGCCTGCACAGTTGCCGATGCAGCAGGTGCTGGATGCGCTCAAGCCGCTGCTGGAAGACGCCGGCAAGAAGAAGCTCGGCCAGCACGGCAAGTACGATATCCATGTGCTGCGCCGCCACGGCGTCGACGTGCAGGGCTATGCCGACGACACCATGCTGGAGAGCTTCGTGCTCAATTCCACCGCCACCCGCCACGACATGGACTCGCTGGCGCAGCGTTACCTCGGCTACACCACCACCAAGTTCGAGGAAGTGGCGGGCAAGGGTGCGAAGCAGATTTCGTTCGCCCAGGTCGGCATCGACGAGGCCGGCGCCTACGCCGCCGAAGACGCCGACATCACCCTGCGCCTGCACCGCGTGCTGGGCCCGCAGCTGGCGGCGGTGCCGTCGTTGCAGAGCGTGTATCGCGATATCGAAATGCCGCTGGTGCCGGTGCTTGCGCGCATCGAAGCCAACGGTGTACGCATCGATGCGGCCGAACTGAAGCGGCAGAGCAGTGATCTGTCCGCACGCATGCTGGCCGCACAGCAGAAGGCCACCGAACTGGCCGGGCACACCTTCAATCTCGACTCGCCCAAGCAGCTGCAGGCGGTATTGTTCGACGAGCTGGGCTTGCCGGCGCTGGTGAAGACCCCCAAGGGCCAGCCCAGCACCAACGAAGAGGCGCTGGAGGCGATTGCCGAGCAGCATGAGCTGCCGCGGATAATCCTGGAGTACCGCGGGCTGGCCAAGCTGCGCAGCACCTATACCGACAAGCTGCCGGAGATGGTCAACCCGGACACCGGCCGCGTGCACACCAGCTATCACCAGTCAGGTGCGGCGACCGGGCGCTTGTCCTCGTCCGATCCCAACCTGCAGAACATCCCGGTGCGCACCGACGATGGCCGGCGCATCCGCCAAGCCTTTGTCGCACCGCCGGGGCGCAAGCTGATGGCCTGCGATTACTCGCAGATCGAGCTGCGGATCATGGCGCACCTGTCCGAAGATCCGGGTCTGGTGCGTGCGTTCGAGCAAGGCGCCGACGTGCATCGCGCCACTGCCGCCGAAGTGTTTGGTCGCGCGCTGGACGAAGTGACGCCGAACGAGCGCCGCGCGGCCAAGGCGATCAACTTCGGCCTGATGTACGGCATGAGTGCGTTTGGCCTGGCCAAGAACCTCGGTATCGACCGTGGCCAGGCGCAGGATTATGTGGCGCTGTATTTCAGCCGCTATCCGGCAGTGCGCGATTTCATGGAGCGCATGCGCGTGCAGGCACGTGAGCAGGGCTATGTGGAGACCCTGTTTGGTCGCCGCCTGTACTTGAACGACATCAACGCCCGCAACCAGGGCCTGCGTGCCGGCGCCGAGCGTGCCGCAATCAATGCACCGATGCAGGGCACCGCGGCGGACATCATCAAGCGCGCGATGGTCAGCGTGGACGGCTGGCTGCAGGGGCACAGCGACAAGGCCAAGATGATCCTGCAGGTGCACGATGAACTGGTGTTCGAGGCGGATATCGCATTCATCGATACCTTGCGTGCGGAAGTTGAGCAACGCATGGCAGCTGCCGCGAGCCTGCGTGTGCCCTTGGTGGTTGATACCGGAATCGGGGAAAATTGGGACGAAGCTCATTGATTTTCTAGTTTCTTAACTAGAAAGTTTTAGTAAATGAAACAATGCGTCGCGTTACATCGCATTTATTAAATGCCAGCGTTATTTGGCAGATGAATCTGTCCTTAATTCTTTTGAAACGGCGACAGAATCTTCACGATCCATCAAGGTTGGGAATGCTCATATAGTCCGCGACAGACGCAACGTCTGTCGCGGATCTCTCCCATCCCCTGGAGCAGATCTCGGAGCGGGGATTCCTCCCCAAATGCCCGCTCCCCGGCCCCGTCGACCCCCCCCTGGTCGGCGGGGCTTCTTTTTTGCGGCAAATGAAACTGTCCCGGCAGGCGTTGCCGCCGCCAGGTTTCTCGCAGCATATTTATCCGCGATGGCCGAAGATGGCGTCATCGAGTGATGGAGGGGAATCATGTCTGACCTGTTCGCACTGGCGATGCCGTGGTGGGAATTCATCCTGCGCGCGGTGATTGTCTATGTCGTGGTGCTGGTGATGGTACGGATGGCGGGCAAGCGCACGCTGGGCCAGTTCACCCCGTTCGACATGTTGTTGCTGGTGTTGTTGGGCAATGCCGTGCAGAACGCCTTGCTCGGGCCGGACACGTCATTGGGTGGCGGCCTGTTGCTGGCGCTGACGCTGATTACCTTGAACTATTTCGTGGGTTGGATAACCACGCGTAGCCCGGCTGTGGAGCGGGTGATCGAAGGCGAACCGGTGGTACTGGCGCGGCATGGCCATGTACTGCAAAAAGTGTTGCAGCGCGAACTGGTGAGCAAGGCTGATTTCGCAAAGGCGATGCGCGACGCAGGTTGCGATGAAGTGGATGAAGTAGACCTGGCGCTGCTGGAAACCAACGGCCACATCACCATCATCCTCAAGAAGGACAGGTAGTGCCGAGCCATGCTCGGCATGAGGCTTTACCCGGAATTCAGACTTGTAGGAGCGGCGTCAGCCTCGAAGCTCGTAGTCGATCCGATTGCAGGCATTGCTGCAATTTCATTGCTGTTGGCTTCGCGGCTGACGCCGCTCCCACAATTGTGAGGTTATTGGTAAAGCCCCTGCCGAGCATGGCTCGGCACTACAGGTCAGGCGTCCAGCCAATCTCTTGGGACCAGGTATTCGGCCAGGCGTGCTTCGTCACTTCCGGTGTCGGGCGTGTAGCCGTATTCCCAGCGCACGCGCGGTGGCAGGCTCATCAGGATGCTCTCGCTGCGGCCGCCACTCTGCAGGCCGAACAAGGTGCCGCGGTCGTAAACCAGATTGAACTCGACGTAGCGACCACGACGGTATAGCTGGAACTCGCGCTCGCGTTCGCCATACGGCGTGTCCTTGCGGCGTTCGACGATGGGCAGGTAGGCATCGAGAAAGCCGTCGCCCACTGCCTGCATGTAACTGAAGTCGGTTTCGAAATCGCCATGCAGGTCGTCGAAGAACAGGCCACCAACACCGCGCGTTTCATTGCGGTGCTTGAGGAAGAAATACTCATCGCACCAGCGCTTGTGCGCGGCATAGCGGTCAGCGCCGTAAGGCGCGCACAGATCGCGTGCGACGCCGTGCCACTGCTGCACGTCTTCATCGAAGGGATAGAACGGGGTCAGGTCGAAACCACCGCCGAACCAGGCCGCCACCGTCTTGCCATCCAGTTCGGCCTGGAAGTAGCGCACGTTGGCGTGGGTGGTGGGCAGGTAGGGGTTGCTGGGGTGGAACACCAGCGACACGCCACAAGCGCGCCAGGAGGCTCCTGCGAGCTCCGGGCGATTTGCTGAGGCGGAAGGGGGCAGGCGGGTGCCGGCGACGTCGGAGAAGCCGATGCCGGCCTGCTCGAACACCGCGCCATCGCGCAGGATGCGGGTGCGGCCGCCGCCGCCTTCGGCGCGCTGCCAGCGGTCCTCGTTGAAACGGGCCTGGCCGTCGGCCTGCTCGATGGCGGCGCAGATGCGGTCCTGCAGGCCGGTCAGATAGTCGCGTACGCGGTCGAATTCGTTCATGTGCGTACTGTAGCGCAGGCCGCTGCTGCGGCCTGCGCCCTTTGCCTTACTTGCGTAGCGATTTGCCCTTGCTGGGTGCTGGCGGTGCTTCGGCTTCTTCTTCGTTGTCGAGGTCTTCGGCGGCACGCATCAGCTGTGCGCCCAGGCCCAGCATTGCCCAGTTGCTGGTCTCGTAGACATCGCAGGCCACATGCGTGCCCTTGCCGTCGCGCTTGCAGATCGACAGCAGCTTGCCGGGGATGTCTTCATCACCGGTGTTCTCGTAGACGGTGCGCAGGTTCTCGCAGCCAACGCGAACGCCGGCCTGGCACAGCTTCTGGTAAGCGGGCGCGGCGGCCTGCCAGTCGCCGGCCAGTGAATGGCGGTGGCCGAGGGCGTTGCAGCCCTGCAGCTTGCCGCTGTCGCAGCAGGCTTGTGGGTCATTGCCCAGCGGGCAATCCTGCGGCAGCGGCAGTTCGACGAATACCTTGGGCGCGCTGCATTGCTTGCTGCCACCGGTGCGCTGGTAGACGGCGTAGCGGTTCCATTCGTCGATGCCGAGCAGGCCGCCATTGCGCAGCGGCTTGAACACGAAGTCGCCGCCCTTGTCGTGGCGGATGTGGATGCGGCCATCCTGCAGACGTGCGCGCATTTCACTGCCCATACCTGCAGAGACCAGGCCATCATCACCAAAGCCAAGTTCGTCCATCAGGCCGGTGCTGGCCTTGTAGTCGCCGCAGGGCAGGCTATTGGCGGGGTCGGCATCGATGTCGGCAGGGCTCAGCGCGGCCAGGCTTTGCGCCCGTTTGCAGGTCATCTCGTCGGCGCCAGCCTTGCAGGCCAGCTGCAGGGCTTCGCGTGCAGGCAGATAGCGCTCGGCGTCCCAATGCGCGTCGGCGACCTTGCCGCAGAAGCCGGCGTCCGGGTGACTGCGGCATAGCTGCAACAACTCGTTCAAACGCGGCTCGGGCAGGACCACGGTGTTGCTGCTCAAGGCACCTGCCAGCGCCTTGGCCATGGCGATGCCCAGCACTTCCTTGGCCGCTGCCAGACAGGCCGCTTCGTTGTACTGCGGATTGTCTTCCTTGCAGACTGCAGGTTCTTCCAGATCCGGATCAGGTGCTGCTGCCTGTTGCGCGTCCTGGGCTTCAACGCGGTAGCTGGACAGCAGGCGCTCGCAGGCGAAGGGCAAGTCCTCTTGGCACCACTGGTTCAGCTGCTGCGGCGTTGCCGAGCTGGCGTTCTCGATGCAGCTGTCGATATCGGCACGGCAACTGTTCGCGGCTGGCGTGGGTGCTGTCTTGCAGCTGCTGCTTGAATCAAGCACGTAGTCGCCGAGGCTGCCGGTGATGCGCTTGCCGTCGCGGCTGAGGCTGTATTCGGTGCTGAAGCCATTGGATACGTCGGCGGCGTGCAGGGTGTTGCCCTGCTGGCGGATCACGTACTGGGTGGGGGCCAGGCCTTCATAGCGCATCGACGCCTGGCTGCTGCTTTCGATCACGAAGCGGGCCGAGCCCTCTTCGGCGGTATAGCTGCCACAGCTCAAGGTGGCAGCGGCAGCCGGCAGCGCGCTCAGTGCAAGCAGGGCGCTGGCGAGGGCGGATAGATAACGTGGGACGGACATGCAAACTCCGGGGGACTCAACGAAACAGGGCGCGAACGTCGGGGCGACGCAGCTTGATCACCAGCCAGGCATGCAGCACGGCCAATGCCACTGCTGCTGCACTGCCGGTGATCAGCGAAGTCCACAGGCCGACGCGCAGTTGCACGCGCATTTCCAGGCCTTGTGGTGAATTGAGGAAGTCGGCAGGCACCATCGCCTGCATGCCTTCAAACATGCCGTGGATCAGCGGCAGGAAGGCGAAGTTGGCCAAGGCCACCAGCACCAGAAAGACGATGAAGCCGATCCGGCCCCATTCGCGGTGCTTGAGCAAGGCCCACGATACCGCGAGGAACGCGATCGACAACAGCAGGCCCAGTACGCTCAGCGAGAGCGCGTGTTCACCGAGCCAGAGCATGCCCGGCGTTACCGGCAGGCCTTCGTTCTGCATCACGCTGATGATGTCCAGGCGGCTGATCAGGGTCACCAGCAGCACCTGCAGCAGGCTCCAGACAATGGCCATTGCAGACATCAGCAGTGACAGTTTGGCGGTGACGGCAATGAACGAGGCCGCTGCGGAAGGCGGTGCCGGAGTGGGCGGGAGCTGGGGCGGATTCACGATGGCTCGCTACGGATGTGTGGGTGGGCCAATGCCGAACTCAATCGGCTTTCCCTGCGCGGGAAAGCGCGGCACGCGCTGCAGGCAGAACATGCAGCGCACTCAGTGGTGCCAGCTTCACGCCGTGCGGCGGCTGTAGCGGTATCCACGCCAGTTTGGCAATTTCAGCCTGCACCTGCGGTACGCCGCTGATGCTGACCAGGAAGGATTCGCCCTGCACACGGCGGCCAGGCTCGTTGACCGCGGCGTCCTCGAAGCTGCCCAGCGCTACTGCGGTGCTGCTGTCGATGTGCACGCCGAGTTCTTCGTGCAGCTCACGTGCCAGGGTCTGCAGTGCGTCCTCGCCGGGCTCGCGTTTGCCACCGGGCTGGATGAAGGTATCCGAGCCGTGTTTGCGCACGACCAGCACGCGTTGTTGCGGATCGAGGATGACGGCGGTGACGATGCGGATGGGGTTTTCGGCAGTGGACATGTGCTTCCAGCGGGTAGGGCTCCGTGTGGGAATGGTACTGGAGGCCAGGTTGATGGTGGGTGTTGCCTAGGCAGGAGCGGGATCAAAATCAAGAGCACCCCTCCCCAGCCCTCCCCTGCGCGTTGCGCAAGGGAGGGGGCCAAGCCGCACCCACAAACGACAAGGGCGCCTCGCGGCGCCCTTGTCGGTGCTTACTTCAGTTCCTGCTCGAACAACTTGAGGATGCGCTTGTACTGATCCAGCCAGGAATCGGCACGCGTATAGCTGTGACGTTCCAGCGGGTAGGGCGCGATCGACCAGTTGTCCTTGTGCAGCTCGATCAGCTTCTGACTCATGTTGATCGAGTCCTGGAAGAACACGTTGTCATCCATCATGCCGTGCGCGATCAGCAGATTGTCCTGCAGGCCTTCGGCATACTCGATCGGCGAGGAGATGCGGTAAGCCTCCGGATCGATGTCCGGGGTGTTGAGGATGTTTGCGGTGTAGGCGTGGTTGTACTGATGCCAATCACCGACCGGACGCAGCGCAGCACCGGCCTTGAAGGTGCCCGGCGAGCGGAACAGCGCCATATAGGTCATGAAGCCGCCGTAGGAACCGCCGTAGATGCCGGCATGGGCGCGGTCACCCTGCTTGGTTTCCACCAGCCAATCCAGGCCGTCCAGGTAATCATTCAGTTCCGGATGGCCCATGTTGCGGTAGATGGCGGTGCGCCAGTCGCGGCCATAGCCTTCGCTGCCGCGGTAATCCATGTCCAGCACGATGTAACCCTTCTGCACCAGCAGGTTGTGGAACATCTGCTCGCGGAAGTAGGTGGGATAACGCGCATGCACGTTCTGCAGGTAGCCAGCGCCGTGCACGAACATGGCGATCGGGTATTGCTTGCCCGGTTCGAGCTTTTCCGGGCCGTAGTACTTGGCCCAGACATGGCCGGCGCCGTGCTTGGACGGCACCTGCACCATCTGCGGCTGCACCCACTCGCGGGCCTTGAACTCGGCGCTGCGGGTGTCGGTAAGCTTGCGTGCTTCGCCACCGCTGACCGGCAGCACTGCGACCTGGGCCGGCAGATAGGCCGCGGAGTAGCGCACCAGCAGCTGCTGGCCATCCGGCGACAGGCTGAAATCTTCCACGCCATCCAGCGCGGTCACTTCACGTACGGCACCACCGTTGACGTTGACGTTGCAGACTTCATAGTCGCCCGGCCATTTCTGGTTGCAGACGAAGTAGAAGCTGTTGCCGTCGGCGCTGACCACCGGTGCCGAGGTTTCCCAGTTGCCCGAGGTGATCGCCTTGGGCTTGGCGCTGCCGCTCTGGGTGTACAGGTGCGAATAGCCGGATTCCTCGGACAACAACCACAGGGTGCGGCCGTCCGGCATCCAGCCGTAATCGTTGAAGCCCCAGTTGATCCAGCCGCCATCGGTCAGGCGGTGACGGCTTTCCAGGCGTGCGTTGCTGGCACTAGTGGTGGCGATCCAACGGTCCTTGTTGTCGTTGGCGCGCAGCATCAGCGCGGCCTGGCTGCCATCGGCGTTCCAGCGGATGCCGCCGCCCATGAAGTCGCTCATCAGTTCCAGCGGACGATTGCCCTTGAGCGCGTCCTTGCCGGCCTTGCGGCGCAGTTCGGCCAGCGGATCGGTGGCGATGCCGGGCAGGTTGTCCAGCGACAGCTGCTCGACCTTGCCGGTAGCCGCATCGGCCAGCCAGAACGTGTGTGGCTCGGGATTGTTGCGGCCAACGCGGGTGCGGGTGTCTTCGGCTTCTTCGTAACCGGACTCGGTCACGTACAGCGGCATCTTGCCGCCGCGGCCTTCGTCGTAGCCCTTGGGCTTGGTCACCACGATCAGGTGGCGTGCATCGGGCGACAGCGCGCTGTCGACGATCTCGACATCGGCGCCGAGGAAGATCGGTGCTGGTGCGCGGGTCGGGTCGGCCTGACGCCAACGTTCGCCCTGCTCACGCAGTTCCTCGCGCTGGGCGCGATCAGTACGCAGGGTGGACAGTGTGCGCATCTGTTGGTCGCGCAGCACGTCGGCCTTGGGCGCATCGGCCGGGTTCTTGTCGGCCTTGAGCTGGGCGACCTGGCTGGTGATGTTGTTGCGCGGATTCCAGTGGAACCAGTTGTTGCCCACTTCCCAGATCACGCCGCCATCGCTGGCGAAATTGACGCCACCGGCGCGCTCGTTGCTGCGGGTCAGCTGGGTCAGGGTGCCGTTGCGCAGGTCGCGCACAAACACATCGCCATTGCGGACGAAGGCCATGCGCTGGCGGCTGCTGTCATAGACGCGGTCGGCGGCATCGAGGGTGCCGCGCTGGTCGTCGGCTACCTGCTGGGCGACGCCGCCGGCCAGCGGCAGGCGGAAGCTGTCGCGCACCGCGCTGCCCTGGCGCTTGAGGGTGTATTCGACCTGCTGGCCATTCCACGACCACCAGGCCGATTCCACCGGCGGCCCGATCCAGTCCGGGTTGGCCATGGCCTGCTCGATGGTGATCGGCGTGGGCGCGGCATGGGCGTTGCCGAAAGCGGTCAACAACAGCAGGGACAGGGGCAGCAGCTTGGGCATCATTCGGCACCGGTGAAAGAGAACTGGGCAAGCGTAGCAGCAGGCCAACGCGGCGGGCTGGGCCACAGGTCATGGAGGCCGGGTTCGGCGGCTGAGCTGCCGGAATCGGCAATGTTTTGGCGGCGTGCGAAGTGCGCGGGTGGGCTGATTTGCTCCCTCCCTTGCGCCATAGGCGCAGGGGAGGGTTGGGGAGGGGTGCCTTGGGTTTTGCTTTTTGCGTTTTGAGCTGGTGCTGTAGAGCCAAAGGCAAAAGCGTACCCCTCCCCAACCCTCCCCTTGGCCTTCGGCCAAAGGGAGGGAGCTACAGCCGCTGCGACTTTTTGACGCACTGCGACATCCGGTCACATCCGTTCTTAACCAATACAGGACCAGAATCGCCCCAATTAAAGAAATCGCGGAGAAGCGCCCGTGGAAGCGCTGCTGTTGTCCCGGATCCAATTCGGATTCGTCGTCAGTTTTCATGTGCTGTTCCCGGCCTTCACCATCGGCACGGCCAGCTGGTTGGCCTTCGTCGAATGGCGCTGGCTGCGCACCCGCAATCCGGTCTGGCGTGAGCTGTTTTTCTTCTGGCAGAAGATCTTCGCGGTGTCCTTCGGCATGGGCGTGGTCAGCGGCATCGTCATGGCGTTCCAGTTCGGCACCAACTGGCCGCGCCTGAGTGAAGTCGCTGGCACCGTGATCGGCCCATTGCTGACCTACGAGGTGTTGACCGCGTTCTTCCTGGAAGCCAGTTTCCTTGGCGTGATGCTGTTCGGCTGGGAAAAAGTCTCGCCGCGCCTGCACTTCTTCTCCACCTGCATGGTGGCGCTGGGCACGCTGTTCTCGACGTTCTGGATTCTGTCTTCCAACAGCTGGTTGCACACTCCGGCCGGCTACACGCTGGTCGATGGCATCGTGCATCCGCAGGATTGGTGGCAGATCGTGTTCAACCCGTCGTTCCCGTATCGCTTGGCGCATATGGCGCTGGGTTCGTTCATCACCACGTGCTTTGTCATCGGTGGTGTCGGTGCCTGGTATCTGCGCCGTGGCGTGCATGTGGAGGCCGGTCGCAAGATGTTGGTCGCTGCGGTCGCGTTTGCGGCGTTGACGGTGCCGGTGCAGATCTTCGTCGGCGACATGCACGGCTTGAATACGCTGGAACACCAGCCGATGAAGATCGCGGCGATGGAGGCGCACTGGCATGAAAGCAAGCCCGGCGAAGGCGTGCCGCTGGTGGTGTTCGCGGTGCCCAATGAAAAGGAAGAGCGCAACGATTACGAGATCGCCATTCCAAAGCTCGGCAGCGTGATCCTGACCCACAGCACGGATGGCACGTTCGCGCCGCTGACCTCGGTGCCGGCCAGCGAGCGGCCGCCGGTGGTGCCGGTGTTCTACGCGTTCCGCATCATGGTCGGGATCGGTTCGTTGATGCTGTTGGTTGCGTGGATCTCGGCCTTCCAGCTGTGGCGTGGACGCCTGCTGCAGTCGAAGTGGCTGCTGCGCGGCTGGAACTGGATGTTGCCCAGCGGTTTCGTCGCGCTGGTCGCGGGTTGGTTCGTCACCGAAATGGGCCGGCAACCTTGGGTGGTTTATGGCGTGCTGCGTACCGCTGATGCAGTCGGTACGCAGAGTGTGTGGATGACGGTGTTGTCGTTGGTGGTGTACGTGATCGGCTATCTGTTCGTGTTTGGCTGGGGCATCTGGTACCTGGTCAAGATCATGCGCAGTGGGCCCAAGCCGCATGATCTGCCGCCGCGCGATGACGGCATGCATACCCCGGCGCGGCCGCTGTCCGGCGTCAACGAACCACTGGAGGAGCGCTGACATGGAGATGACAACCTGGCTGCCGGTGGCATGGTTCGCAGTGATTGGTTTCGGTGTGCTGATGTACGTGGTGCTGGATGGCTTCGTGCTTGGCATCGGAATCCTGGCGCCGTTTGCCGAGGACGAGCAGCAGCTCGACGTGATGATGAATACCGCCGCGCCGATCTGGGACGGCAATGAAACCTGGCTGGTGCTTGGCGGCGCTGGCCTGATGGCGGCGTTCCCCAAGGCCTATGCGGTGCTGCTGTCGGGCCTGTATCTGCCGGTACTGTTGCTGGTGATGGGCCTGGTATTCCGCGGCGTGGCCTTCGAGTTCCGTTTCAAGGCGCACCGTTCGCGCGCGCTGTGGAGTGTGTCGTTCGCGATGGGCTCGTTGCTGGCGGCGTTCGCGCAGGGCGTGATCCTGGGCGCCCTGGTGCAGGGCCTGCCGATGCAGGACGGGCATTACAGCGGCGGTGCCTTCGGCTGGTTTAGTCCGTTTTCGATGCTGACCGGCGTGGCGGTGGTCACCGGCTATGCGCTGCTCGGCAGCACCTGGTTGATCCTCAAGACCGAGGGCCGCGAACAGGCCTTGGCGCGCTCGCTGACGCGGCCGTTGATGGTGGCGGTGATCGTGTTCATGGGCCTGGTCAGCACCTGGCTGCCGTTCCTGCAGTCGCGGGTGATGGAGCGCTGGTTCAGCGACGGCAACTTCTGGTGGCTGTCGCCGGTGCCGTTGCTCACGCTGGCCGTGGCGGTGGCGCTGTGGCGCAGCGCCATGCACCCGCGTCGCGATCTGCCGCCGTTCCTGCTGACCCTGGCGCTGTTCGTGCTCGGCTTCGTCGGCCTGGTGCTGGGCATGTGGCCCTACCTGCTGCCGCCGCACCTGACCCTGTGGCAGGCCGCTGCGCCAGCGTCGTCACTGGGTTTCAGCATGGTCGGGCTGGTACTGCTGTTGCCGGTGATCCTCGGCTATACGGTGTGGTCGTACCGCGTGTTCCGCGGCAAGGTGACGGCCGAAACCGGCTATCACTGAACCCGAGGACGTGGCCCGGCTTGCCAGCCGGGCCTTGCAGGGCCAAGCTGGCCGCCCTGTTGTGGCTGGCGTCGCGATGGGTCATCCATCGAACGAGGTCGTGGTCGTCGCATGTCGGTTGTTTCCGAGCAGTTGTCATCTCCATCCCGTCATCCGCTGGCCAATGGTGAGCTGCAGCGCTTGTTGGCGGTCGGCCCAGGTCAGTTGATCGACCTGCGGACCTTCTTCGAGCATGTGCGGGCAATGGCGGCGCTGTTGCCGGTCGGTCAGCATGCGGTCAACCTGTGTGAAGACCGGTATCGCTTTCTGGTTGCGTTCTGCGCGGTGGCGCTGCGCGGCCAGGTGAACCTGCTGCCATCGTCGCGTGCGCATGCGGTAGTGGCTGATGTACAGCAGCGTTATCCGCAGACCTATTGCCTGAGTGACGATGCCCTGCAGCCGTTGCCAGCTGGCAGTTTTGTGCTGCCCGCCGAACTGCCGCGCCTGGATGGCGAGATTCCGCAACTGGCGGCCGATCAGCTGGTGGCGATCGGTTTCACTTCTGGCAGCACCGGCACGCCCAGCGCCAACAACAAGACCTGGGGCTCGTTCCTGAGCAGTACCGCGCAGAACCTGCAGGCCCTGCAGAGCTTGTGGGGTGATGCCCAGCCTGCGCTGGTGGCGACGGTGCCGTCGCAGCACATGTACGGCATGGAGATGGCGGTGTTGCTGCCCTTGCTGGCCCCGGCAACGCTGCAGGCCGGGCGCCCGTTCTTTCCGCAGGACGTGGTGCTGGCGCTGCAGCAGGTGCAGGCACCGCGGCTGCTGATCACCACCCCGGTACACCTGAAGGCCTTGGTGGAGTCGGGTGTGAGCCTGCCGCCGCTGGCAGGTATTGTCACTGCCACCGCGCCACTGTCGCAGGAACTGGCGGCGGCTGCCGAACAGGTATTTGCCACCGAGGTGCGGGAGATGTTCGGCTCCACCGAGACCTGCATCTTCGCGCGCCGCCGCACGGCCAGGGAGACCGCCTGGAGCTTGCTGCCGGGCGTGCGCCTGGAGCCCCAGCCCGACGGCACGCGGGTGCATGCGGCGCATCTGCCCACATCGGTAAATCTGGCGGATCTGGTGGAACTGCTGCCAAATGACCGCTTCGTGCTGCGTGGCCGCCGTGCCGACCTGCTGGAAATCGCCGGCAAGCGTGCCTCGCTGGGCGATCTCACCCGCAAGCTGCAGGCGGTGCCCGGCGTGGTGGATGCGGTAGTGGTGCAGCTGGCGCCCGAGCCCGGCCATGCGGTGGGCCGCATCGCCGCGTTGGTGGTGGCGCCTGAGCGTGAGGAGGCTGACATCCTGCGCGAACTACGCGAGTTCATGGACCCGCTGTTCCTGCCGCGCCCGCTGCGCAAGGTAGCGGTGTTGCCGCGCAACGACACCGGCAAGCTGCCGCGTGACGCGGTACTGGCGCTGTTGGGGCACTGAGGCGGCGTTGTAGGACTGCAGCTGGCAAATCTGCAGCGAGCGCGGCTGTCACAGGCGCGCTTGTCGAAGCTGCTTGATCAGGCGTCGTGGATGCCGTCGATCTCTACCCGCAAGTCGCGTCGGCATACCACCGCATGCAACATGATGTAAGGCACCTGGGGTGGCAGATGCGCGGCCAAGGCTGCGCGCACGGCGTCGATTTCAGCGGCGTCGCGCACGTAGACCTTGAGCCGGCTGCCGTCGCCGAACTGCGCCGGCAAACCCGGCCGGTGCGCGCGGGCTGCGCCGATCAGCGCTTCGAAATTGGCGAAGGTTTCCTGTAATTGGCGCTCGGTGCAGTCGCCATGCAGGGTGGCATGGCCAACCACGCTGGCGGTGCCTGACAGCAGCAATGGCAAGCGACTACCGCTTGCCGCCAGCATCGCGCGGGCGAAGCTCGGCGATTGCCGGCCGTACTGGCGCGGATAGCGGTAGGCACTGACCTGGCGTGGGTTTTCCAGCGGCGTGCCGGCCTCGCGCGCGGCCAGCCAGTAGACCTGCAGCACGCGCACACCGTCGACCCGACCGATGGCGGTGGCGGCGGGCAGGGTGGTGGTGTCGATGGCACCGATGCCACGTGCGCGGCCAACGCAGAATTCGCGGTAGCGCTCGCTGTCACCTTCGCCGTCGGTGATCGCGTCCAGGTAGTTCCAGATCCGCAGCAGGTGCGGATAGGCATGCGCAGGCAGGGCTTCCAGCATGCATGCATAGGCATGCTCGGAGGCGCCAAGGATGCCGCCATGCTGGCTTTCGTCGACCTGCAGCGCACCGAACATCAGCGCGCCGTCGCTGGCCCAGGCCACACCGTTGGCATCGCGACCACAGCTGACCGGCTTGTCGCTGCGCCACACTTCCAACTGGGCCACACCGTCCGGCTGCAGGCCTACCTGCAGATAGCGTGGGTCATCGCTGGCGGCGGCGCCGTCCCCGGCCTGGAAACCGAAGATCGCCAGCACCTGCGGATCGGCCAGCAGGGTCGGCAGCTGTACGGGATCGGCATAGTCGATCTGCAGCGCGGCGGCAGCCGCCGGAGACGTCTGGGCATTCATCTCAGCCCCCCGTGACATTGGCGGAAAGGCAGTTGGCGCGCAGCTGGAATTGGCGGCGGGAGTGGAGCGGAAACGTCATTGCACGGCGTATCGGGCATTGCAGAGACGGCAATGATACCCCGCGTGCTGTAGCTGTCATGCTTGCGCAACAGTCGGCGATGCCGGATCGTTGCGGGTCTGATTTGCAGTGGGTGTGGAAATGTCGCAACAAAATGAAGCCGAGCGCGAGCTGGCAGGGCTGCTGGTCGAAAGCCTGAACCTGGAAGATCAGGACCCGGCCCAGATCGACCCGGAAGCAGCGCTGTTCAACGACGGTCTGGGCCTGGATTCGATCGACGCGCTGGAGCTGGCCTTGGCCATCAGCAAGCGTTATGGCTTCCAGCTGCGCTCGGACAACGAAGACAACCGCCGCATTTTCGGCTCGTTGCGTGCCCTGTCGGCACATATCCAAGCCAACAAGACGGTCTGAACGGCGTGACCGCCGCCAGCCATGAGCCCGGCCACGGACCGGTGGCGCTGGCGCTGCGGGTGATCCTGCTGCTGGCCTACCCGGTGCTGTCGCATGTGGCCAGCCTGCGCAATGAAGGCATGTGGGCAGCGGCTGCGCTGGCCGGACTGGTCCTGCTATGCCTGCTGGAACCGCTTGCGCGGCGCCAGCCATGGGCGTGGGGCTTGTTGCTGACGTGCTGTGCGCTGCTGTGGTGGCTGGGTGGTTCGGTCTGGGCGTGGATGCTGCTGCTGGCACCGCCAGTGGTGTTCCCGCTGCTGGTGGCCTGGGGCTTCGCACGTTCGTTGCTGCCCGGGCAGGTCCCACTGATCACCCGCATCGTGCAGGCGCTGTACGCGCGCGCCGGCATGCCGGTGACCGCTGAGCTGGCGCGCTATACGCGGCGGCTGAGCGGCGCCTGGGCGCTGGTGCTGGTGCTGCTGGCGCTGGTCAATCTGGGCTTGGCGATGAGCGCGGTGCCCGACGGCCTGCTGGCCGCATTCGGCGTGCAGCCATGGTGGCCGGTGACCCATGAACAATGGTCGTGGTGCGCGAACATCGCCGATTGGGGGCTGATCGGCGGTTTCTTCGCGTTGGAATACGCGCTGCGCTCGCAGTTGTTCCCACAGCGGCCTTACCGCAATGCCTGGGATTTCATGCGCCAGATGGGCCAGCTCGGCCCGGCGTTCTGGCGCGACCTGCTGCGCTGAACCGGGACGCTGCCGGTATCCTGTCTGCCAACATAGCGGGTACAGAGCGCCATGCACTTCAGCATTCCCTCCGATCATCCCTGCCTGCCCGGGCATTTTCCGGGCCGGCCGCTGGTGCCCGGAGTGGTTGTGCTGGAGCAGGTGCTGTTGGCAGTGGCCGCGGCGAGCGGGCATGCGATAGGCGCGTTGCGTCTGCCGCAGGTGAAGTTCATGGCGCCGCTGTTGCCGGACCAGCAGGCCCGGATTGAGCTGGAAGGGCAGGCGCTGCGTTGGAAGTTCCGCGTGCTGCGTGAAGACCAGTTGCTGGTGCGCGGTGAACTGGTGCTGGTCGAAAGCGACGCCCGCGGATGAACGAACTGGACTGGAAGCATCGTCCGGAAGGCGGCGGGCGTTTCGCCATCCGTTTGATCGGCGGCATCGCCCGTCATGGTGGGCGCGGCATCGCGCGTGCCTGCCTGTATCCCATCACTCTGTATTTTTACTGTGTGCGCGGCGCCGAACGGCGAGCCTCCGCCGATTACCTGCAACGCCTGCGTGCTCGTCCGGCGCGGGCGCTGGAAGTGGCCCGGCATATCCATACCTTTGCCGCCACCATTCTTGATCGGGTATTCCTGCTGGCGGGCCGTACCGGCCTGTTTGATATCCGCAGCAGTGGCACCGAACCCTTGCTGCAGATGCTGGACCAAGGTCGAGGGGTGCTGGTGTTCGGCTCCCACCTGGGCAGTTTCGATGCGTTGCGGGTGCTGGCCAGAATGCGTCCGGAGCTGAAGCTGCGGGTGCTGATGGATCGTGCGCACAACGCCGCCATTACCGAGTTGCTGGCCGAACTCGACCCCAAGCTTGCCGACTGCATCATCGACGCCGGGCAGGAGGGGACCGCGATCGTGCTGGCCATCCAGCAGGCATTGCAGGACGGTGCGATGGTGGCGCTGCTGGTGGATCGGGCGCGACCCGATGAGCCGTCCGTCGCTGCACCGCTGCTGGGCAGTACCGCAGCATTCCCGGCTGCACCGTGGTTGATCGCCAATGCATTGAAGGCGCCGATCGTGCTGGCGTTCGGCCTGTACCTTGGCGGTAACCGCTATGACCTGCGCTTCGAGTCATTTGCCGAGATTGTGGATATCCCGCGCCGCGGCCGGGCAGAGGCGCTATCCACGCTTATCAACCGTTATGCCGGCAGGCTGGAGCATCACCTGCGCGACGCCCCTTACAACTGGTTCAATTTCTATGATTTCTGGCATTCCCAAGACCGTGCGACTGCTGCTGACCCTGCTGACAGGCCTGCTGCTCACTAGCCCTGCGCTGGCCGATGGCATTGATGCGGCGTGGATACTGCGGCAACTGGCACAGCCAGCGCCGAGCCAGACCAACTTCGTCGAACTGCGTGGCTCGGCACTGTTGAAGGAGCCGCTGCGGGTCGAAGGACAATACCGTCGCCCCGATGCCGGCACCCTGGTCCGCGAGGTACGCGCGCCGTATGCCGAGACCACCACCATTGCCAATGGCCAGGTCAGCATCGCCCGCGCCGGCAAGCCGCCGCGCGTGTTCGCATTGCAGCGCGTGCCCGAGCTTGCCGATCTGCAGGCCAGCTTTGGTGCGATGCTGGCTGGCAATCTGGCCGCGTTGGAGCAGAACTACCGCTTGCAGGCCTCCGGCAGCGCACAGCGCTGGCAGTTGCAGCTCACACCCAAGGCTGAGGCGCTGGCCCGGCGTGTGCGTGCGGTGACCCTGCATGGCCAGAACACGGAACTACGCTGCATTGAAACCCAGCCGGCCAAGGGCGATGTGCAGCGCACCTTGCTCGGAGGTGCCGCCAATGCCGCTGCCAACGTGCGCCAGGCCGCTGCGTTGAACGGTCTGTGTGATGCGAGTGCCGCGCGTTGAAGCTGACGTCTACCCACAGGATTGGTTTGGCCATCATCTGGTTGCTGCTGCTTGGCGTGCTGGGCATGTGGATCAGCAGCCGCATCCAGGTCAGTGGCGATCTGCGCAAGTTCATGCCTGATGCACGCACGCCCGCACAGAAGCTGTTGTTGGATGAGCTGGGCGAGGGGCCGGGTGCGCGGCTGTTGCTGGTCGCACTGTCCGGCGCCAAGCCCGAGCAGCTGGCACAGCAGTCGCGCGCGTTGCGTGAGTCGCTGGCCGCCGATGCGCAGTTCGAGCTGGTTGCCAATGGCGAGCAGGCCGGCCTGGAAGCATTTCCGCAGCGCCTGCTGCCCTATCGTTATCTGATTGATGCACTGCCGGCGGATGCATTTTCCAGCGCCAAGCTGAGCGAGGAACTGCAGGCACGCCTGCAGGATCTGGGCTCGCCCGCTGGCAGCTTGATCGAACCCTTGCTGCCGTCCGATCCCACCTTGCAGGTGTTGCGGGTGGCCGAGACCTTGCAGCCAGCCAATGCACCACAGCGCATCGATGATGTCTGGTTCGACCGCGCCGGCAAGCAGGCCTTGCTGCTGGTACAGACACACGCCGCCGGCTTCGATCCCGGCGCACAGCAACTGGCGGTAGATACGATCAATAACCAGTTCGCCGCGATCGCCGCCGGCAGCGGCAGCCGCATCGAGCTGAGCGGGCCGGGCGCGTTCTCGGTGAAGATCGGCAACCGCACCGCCAGCGAAGCCGGCATGATCGGCACGCTGGATACCATCGGCATGATCCTGCTGCTGTGGTTTGCTTACCGCAGTTGGAAAATGCCGATACTCGGCTTTCTGCCGCTGGCCAGCGCCGGGCTTGCTGGC
Organism: Stenotrophomonas sp. STEN018; assembly: GCF_056760235.1. Lineage (NCBI taxonomy): Bacteria > Pseudomonadati > Pseudomonadota > Gammaproteobacteria > Lysobacterales > Lysobacteraceae > Stenotrophomonas > Stenotrophomonas sp. STEN018. The sequence continues at coordinate 71,758 of NZ_JBRREK010000011.1, read as the reverse complement.
CTGTGTGCGGTGGCGCTGGGCTTTGATGGCGTGCATGGCATCACCATTGCGTTCGGCTTCACCCTGATCGGCGTGGTACAGGATTATCCCATCCACTTTTTCAGCCATCAGCGGCCGGGCCGCTCGGCCTGGGACAACGTGCGCGCGCTGTGGCCGACCTTGGGTACCGGCGTGATCGCCACCTGCATTGCCTATCTGACCTTCCTGTTCTCGGGCGTGGACGGGCTGAAGCAGTTGTCGGTATTCACCATCACCGCGCTGGCGACGGCGGCGCTGGCCACGCGTTATCTGCTGCCAGCGTTGGTCGATCCGGCGACATGTGACTTTGCCGACTCCGCACGCTTGGCGCGCCTGTGGCGGCACACCCAGCATTTGCCGCGGCCGCGTTGGTCGCTGGCCATGCTTGCCTTGCTGGCCGTGGCGGTAATGGCCTTGGCGCCTGGTGCGTTCTGGCAGAACGACCTGGGCCGGCTGACGCCGGTGGATCCGCAGGATCTGCTGCGCGACGCGCAGCTGCGCAGTGAACTTGGCGCACCGGATGTGCGCTACCTGATCACCGTGCGCGGCAACGATGCGCAGGCTGCGCTGATGGCCAGCGAGCGCCTGCGGCCTGCTTTGGATGCCTTGGTTAGAAATGGCGAGCTGGAGCGCTACGACATGGCGGCGCGCTATCTGCCCAGCGCCAGCACCCAGCGCCAGCGCCAGCAGCAGTTGCCTGACGAGGCCGCGTTGCGTGCTGCACTGACCGCAGCGGTTGCCGGCACCCCTTTCATCGACGGCGCCTTCGAGCCCTTCGTCGCGGATGTGATGCAGGCGCGTCATGCGTCAGCGCTGCAACCTGACGATCTGCTGGGTACGCCATTGGCGACAGCGGTGGATGGCCTGCTGGTGCGGGGTGAGGGTCATGCAATCGCGCTGGTCTCGCTCAGTGGCCTGCATGACGTGGCGGCAGTGGCCAGCACGGCACAGCTGCACGGTGCCGAGTTGCTGGATATGAAACAGGCTTCCGAATCGCTGGTGGCCGACTATCGCGGACGCGTCCTGGTGGCGCTTGCGGTTGCCGTGCTGTTGCTGGCGTTGACCGTAGGTTTGGCATTGCGTTCGTCGCGGCGTGTGCTGCGGGTGCTGTTGCCGATGCTGTTGACCACCTTGCTGGTGCTGGCGGTGCTGCGCGGCCTGGGCGTCGAGTTGAATCTGTTCCACCTGATCGGGCTGATCCTCGCCGCCGGTCTTGGCCTGGATTACGGCCTGTTCTTCGAACACGCCGGTGACAGCCACGCCGACCAGCTGCGGACGCTGCATGGCCTGCTGGTATGCAGCGTGATGACGCTGCTGGTGTTCAGCCTGCTTGGGCTGTCATCGATCCCGGTGCTGCGTGCGATAGGCAGTACCGTGGCGTTGGGAGTGGTGTGCAATTTCGTGCTGGCCTTGTTGATTTCCCGGCATCCACTGCAGGAGGCTGGCAATGCTTCGGCGTGACGAAATCCTGCAGCTGGTTCCACATCAGGGCGGCATGTGCCTGTGGGACGAAGTGGTGAGCTGGTCAGCGCAGGACATCGCGCTGCGTGCCTTCAATCACCGTGCTGCCACGCATCCGCTGCGCAGCGGTGATCAACTGCGCGCGATTCATCTGTGCGAGTACGGTGCGCAGGCGATGGCGGTGCATGGCGGTCTGCGCGGACGCGAGCGCGGCGGTGCGGTAGTGCCGGGCGTGTTGGTGGCGCTGCGTGATGTGCAGCTGCATGTGGTGCGGATTGATGATCTTCCCGATGCACTGCAGGCCACGGCACAGGTGCTGGCGGAGGGCGAGGGCAGCCAGCAATACAGCTTCCGCATCCATCATCGCGGCCAGTTGCTGGCCGAAGGCCGCGCGGCAGTGATGCTGCAGCTGCCATGAACATTCAATGAGACGTAGCGGAGCGAAGCCATCATGAGCATACAACGACGTGCGCTGGTAACCGGCGGCAGTGGTGACCTGGGTGGCGCGATCTGCCGTCGGCTGGCCGCCGATGGCGCGCATGTGATCGTGCATGCCAACGCCAACCTGGCACGTGCTGAAGCGGTGGTGGCACAGATTGTCGCTGACGGCGGCAGCGCGCAGGCGCTGGCCTTCGATGTCGCCGATGGCGAGGCGGTAAGCGCCGCGCTCGAGGCGCTGCTGAGCGATGGCCCGATCCAGATCGTGGTCAACAATGCCGGCATCCATGATGACGCGCCGATGGCTGGCATGGACGCGCAGCGTTGGCAGCGGGTGATCGATGTCAGTCTCAACGGTTTCTTCAACGTCACCCAGCCTTTGCTGCTGCCGATGGCGCGCACCCGCTGGGGCCGCATCGTCAGTGTGTCGTCGGTGGCTGCGGTGCTGGGCAACCGCGGCCAGACCAACTACGCCGCGGCCAAGGCTGGCCTGCATGGTGCGAGCAAGTCATTGGCGCGGGAAATGGCCAGTCGCGGGATCAGCGTCAACGTGGTTGCGCCGGGGGTGATCGAGGGGCAGATGGCGGCTGATGCGTTTCCGCCTGAGCTGATCAAACAGACCGTGCCAGCCGCGCGTGCAGGCAAGCCGGAAGAAGTAGCAGCGCTGGTGGCCTTCCTGTGCAGCGATGCAGCGGGCTACATCAATGGCCAGGTGATCGGCATCAACGGCGGCATGGGCTGAGCGCGGCGGCTCAGCTGTCGGCGTCGGTGCTGTCGATGATCGGTGGATTTCTGCGGATGGTGCGGTAGACGCGCCAGACGTGACCATGGCGCAAGGCCAGCAACACGATATGGCTGGTGATGCGGTACAGATCCTGCAGCGGCTTGAAGTGGCTGGGACGGAACTGCTCGTCGCTGTCGGCGCAGCGGTAGCGCGACTCGATCGGCACCGAGACGCAGCGCGTGCCGAGCTGGCGTGCCGCCGAAATGACTACCTGCGCTTCGAACACGAAGCCTTCGGCGGAGATGTCGCGCAGGGCGATCACGTCGGCCGGGTAGAAGCGCTGCCCGCTCTGGCTGTCAGCCACCTGGTAGTGCGTGCCCCAGGCAATGCCCCAGTCACCGAACTCATTGGCCAGGCGGCGATACAAGGGCTGCGAGGCGCGTTTGCGCAGGCGTGCACCGATGATGATGCTGCCCGGATGGCGATTGGCACTGGCAAGTAGGCGCGGCAGATCGACAGCGACATGCTGGCCATCGCCATCCAGGGTAAGCACACCGCGCAGGCCGCGTCGGCTGGCTTCGGCAAAGCCGCTGCGCAGCGCTTGACCCTTGCCCATGCGCTGCGGATGGCGCAGCACGGTGATCGGTAGATCAGTGATGCAGTCGGCGGTGCGGTCGCTGGAACCGTCGTCGATCACGATCACGTTCGGGAAGTACTGCAGTGCGTCTGCGACGACCTGGCGGATGCGCAGCTCTTCGTTCAGTGCCGGAATCACCACGGCAACGTTGTCGGTAGACAGCTGGTGCAGATCACTCATGGCGGATGCCGACCTCCAACCATTGGCCGGTGCCTGCACGCATCCACAGCGTGTCCTGATCCATCGCCAATGCTTCCAGCAGCGGTAGCGCAGGGTGCATTGCGTTATCGCCGAACAGCTGCAGCAGTGGGCCTTGCTGGTTGTCTTGTGGAATCGCCAGCGGTGCCTTGTCGTGGAGCTTGAGGTGCAGGCTGGGTAGCCCGATACATGCGCCACGTGACAGCACAAAGGCTGCGCCGAGCAGGCCGGTGCTTGGTGACACCTCGGCTGCCGGGCCGCTGGCGTTGCCGTCGTAGGCAACCAGCAGCACTGCTTCTTCGCCGGCATGCAGCTGCACCATGGCTTCCAGAAGGCCCTGCGCGAAGCTGTAGTGGCCGGCGCTGATTGCGGTGGCCGCAACATGAGCACCGGCACCGATGGTCCAGTAACCGGCGGCAGCGTTGTGCACCGAGTTGTGGAACTTTGTGGGCGAGATGGCGGCGGGATCCGTGGCCAGCGTGGCGCACATGTAATCGGTGATGGTCAGCTCGCCGTGGGTGGAAGTGAATACCGACGGCAGTGTTGCCGGTGCACGGTCTGCCGCTTCACACGCGGCCAACGCGGCTTCGAGTGCGACCGCCACGGTGCCGGGCGCGCGCCGTCGCTCGTTGGCGGCCAGCAGCTGCGGCGATGGGCGCGCAGGCGGGTCGAGCGGGCGTTCGCCCTTGCGCATCCAGGCGCAGGCGCTGTCCCAGTCGGGCAGGCCCGTGCCCCAGAATCCTACGCCTTCCAAAGTAGCTTCCAGCATCTGTCTCATCCTGCCTTGCCGAACACCAGCGAGCAGTTGTTGCCGCCGAAGCCGAAGGAATTGTTCATCGCGTAGTTGATGTCGGCCTGGGCATTCTCGAAGCGGATCTGCGGGCCGCACGCCGGATCGGGAATCTCGCTGTTCAGCGTGCCCGGCAATAGTCCGTCGCTCAGCGCCAACAGTGCGAATACCGACTCGACGATGCCGGCGGCACCCAGGGTGTGGCCGGTCCAACCTTTGGTCGAGCTGGCGTGCAGGGTTGGCGGGAACAGCGCAGCAACTGCTGCGGCTTCGATGCTGTCGTTGGCTGGTGTCGAGGTACCGTGCAGGTTGAGGTAACCCACGTCGTTCGCGTCGATGCCGGCGCGCTGCAGCGCAGCCTGCATGGCCAGGCGCGCACCCAGTCCCTCCGGGTGCGGGGCGGACATATGGTGAGCATCGCTGGATTCGCCATAGCCGCGCAGTTGCAAGGACGTGGCCGGGCCTGCGCCGGAGCGCTCAAGTACCGCGTAGCCGCCGGCTTCGCCCAGCGACAGGCCGACCCGGCGCGCGTCAAACGGCTGGCATGGCGTCGGTGCGACCAGCTGCAACGAGTTGAAACCGTACAGCACGCTGCCGCACAGGGTATCCACGCCGCCGACCAGCGCGGCGTCGGCCAAGCCTGCATTGATCAGGCGTGCGGCTTGGGCGAAGACCTTGGCGCTGGATGAGCAGGCAGTGGCGACGGTCACACAGGGGCCGCTCAAGCCGGTCGCTGCCTGTACGAAATCGCCCAGTGAATGCGGGGTATGAATGCGCGGGCGTTGCAGGTCCTGCGGAAAATGCAGGCTGCCGTCGGCGGCCGTTTCCAGCCGGGCATAGGCTTCTTCGGTAGCGCCGATACTGGAGGTGGAGGTCCCCATCACCACCGCGATGCGCGAGGCTCCGTGTCGTTGGCGGACCTGTTGCAAGGCGGGCAGAACCTCGTCCTGCTGCAGCGCAAGCCAGGCCAGCAGGTTGTTCCGGCAGGAGAATCCGGCAAGGTCGGCGGGCAGGGACAAGTGCTCCAGACCATTTACCCGGCCAATCCAGCAGGGCAGCGGATCGGCGCCGAAATCGTTGCGGCGCAAACCACTGTGGCGTCCGCGCAGGCCTTGTTGTTGCGCAGCCAAGCCCGCGCCCAGGGCCGTTGTCGCGGTATGGGCAAGGATGTTCAGCGGCGGCAGACGCGGCGGTGATGCAGGCGGCACGTTGTCTTCCAGGGATTCGACGGGGCGCGAGTATATCGGCAGGTGGCCTCCAGTCGACCTGTCAAGCTGCGGGTGCACCGCCATCTCAACAGAATCTTGATGTAGATGAATGTATAAGACCGTGGCGAATCCAGCTGCGTATTGGCTCGCCGCCTTTCAACAGCGCCAGATTTCCGACACAATCTCTGACTCTCAATGCAGGGCAAAGCCCGCTGGCATGCAAGCTTACGTCTATAAAAGCCAACGCAAGCAGGACACCTACGTGTACCTCGCCAAGCGTGATGATTTCGAAGTGATCCCGGCCGTGCTGGGCAACACCTTGGCCCCTTATACCTTCGTATTGGAGGTAGCGCTGACCCCCGAACGTCGCCTGGCCCAGGCCGATGTCGCGCTGGTGCGCGCCAACCTGGCTGAACGCGGGTTCCACCTGCAGGCACCGCCGCTGCCGTTGGCACCGGTGAAGATCGCCCGCATCGACGGTCGCGATGACTGAAGCATTACGTAGCCGCGTTGTTGCTGCCGCGCTGGGTCTGGGGGTGTTGCTGACCCTGGCTACGGCGTTCGGCGGCGTAACTGCGGCTGTGTGTGGTGTGCTGGCCCAGCCCGCGTTCGCGTTGGCAGTGTCATGGTGGCGGCGCACCCGCACCGTGACCCCGTCGTTGGCCGTATTCAAACGCGAACTGCCCGGCCTGTTGGGGCTGTGGGCCGGTGGTGCGGCGGTGGTTGCGGTATTGGTGTCCTGGCCGTTGGCGGCGCTGCATGACAGCGGCAGCCTGGCGGCGGTGTTGGCACTGAGCATTGCGGTCAGCGTGGCGTTGTTGGCGCTCTGGCGCACCTGGCCGCTATGGCAGGCAATGGAACGCGAGGACAGCTCGCTGCGCACGCAATGGCAGGCATTGAGCGGGCGAAATCTTGATTCCTGGCATGGTCTGGGTGCGGCAGCGGTGGTGTTGCTGTTGTGCGCGGCCATCGTCGCTGCGGCCTGGCCGGGACTGGTTGGCGGCGGCCTGCGTTGGCCGTTGGCCATTGCCACCGCGATCGCCGCTCCCTTGTTGCATCACCTGCTGCAGTCGATGCGCAGCGCGCCGGTTGCTGGCGCTGGCAAGGCTGGCGACGTACAACAACCCGCGTTCGACCCGTTTGCCGAGGCACTGGCCGAACCGGCACCGCTGGAGCCCATCGCCCAGCACGAGCTGGTGCCGCAGCTGTATGACGCTGCACGCGGTGGTCGCATCGATCGCGCCCTGCAGCTGTTGGATGCCGGCGCCGATCCGCATGCGCCGGCGCCGGCCGAGTCGCGCGACCAGCGCAGCTTGGCGGTGCTGGCAGCAGTGCTGCCCGACCTGCGCCTGCTGCGTGCCCTGATCAGCCGTGGCGTGGACGTCAACCAGGCCCACAAAGGCATGACCCCGCTGCTGGCGGCGACCCGTGACAGCTGGCACGGGCGCCCGGAAGCGGTGATGACCTTGTTGGCCAATGGTGCCGATCCGCGCACGCCCGATGCCGACGGCAACACACCGCTGCATCACGCCGCACGTAGTTCAGACCCGGGCGTTGCAGCACTACTGCGCGATGCCGCTGCCGAGATCGACGCCCTCAACAACGATGGCCACAGCCCGCTGGCGGTGGCCTGCCAGGCCGGCAACTGGCGGCTGGGCAAGTTCCTGCTGGAGCGCGGTGCCAAGGTCGAGCCGGCCGACGGCGTACCGGTGCTGGTGCAGGCCGCCGCCACCGATGACGATGATCCGGCCGGCGTGCAGCTGCTGCTCAAGCACAAGGCACGACTGGATGCGCGCGACCGTCAGCGCCGCAGCGCCTTGCACGAAGCCGCCTTGGCCGGTCACGTGGATATCGTTGAAACCCTGCTCAATGCCGGCGCCAATGTCGAGCCGCGTGATGCCGCCGGCCGCACGCCGTGGCTGGATGCCGCCTCGCAGGGCAATGCCGCGGTGCTGGAGCGCCTGTTGGCGCACAAGCCTGACGTGCACGCCGTCGATGGCGAAGGCAGCAATGCCTTGCTGCTGGCCAGCCGCGCCGAACATGTGTCGGCGGCACTGATCCGCCGTCTGCTGGATCTGGGTATTGCCGCCGATGTGGTCGGCAGCGACGGCCGTCGTGCCATCGAGCACGCCGCCTCGGCCGGGCGTTGGAGCATCGTCTCGCTGCTCGACCCGAGTTACCCGCTGCCAGCTGCGGTCAGTGATGCAGCCGCCAGCAATGCCGAGGGCGCTGATGGTGACGCGGTGCCGGTACTCAATGACCGCGCACCGCTGGCCTTGCTGCGCGAGGCACTGGTATTCGGCAACGTCGATGGCATGGCGCCCTTGGCCAAACTGTGTGCGGCCGATGAACTGGGCGGCTTGCTGCACGATCCTGAGCTGGCCTTGCAGCCGCGCGTGGTTGATTGGCTGCTGGCGCACGATGCCGCCCCGGAAGTGCTCGACGCCTGTGCTGATACGCCGATGTTTGCGCTGCTGTCGCGCGGCGTCGATGCAATCCCGACCCTGCAGGTATTGCTGCAGCGGGGCGTGTCGCCAGCCGGTCGCGGTGGCTTGACCCGCTTCCTTGCTGCCTGCGCCCAGCACGACCATGGCGCGCGCAGCACCGAACAATTCGCGTTGGAGCTGCTGGAGCGTGGTGCTGATCCGTTTGCTGCCTCGCCGGCCGGTGATCCGGCGCTATCGCTGGCGGTACGTCTTGGTTGGCTGAAGTTGCAGCAGCACCTGCTGCTCAATGGTGTCGACCGCGAGGCGCGCGACAGCCATGGCATGACCGCACTGCATCTGGCTACCGCCTTGGCCCGCGAGTCCGCGCTCAAGCAGCTGGTGCTGCAGGGCGCATCGCCGGATGCGCGCGCAGCCGATGGGCAGACGCCGTTGGGCGTTGCACTGTCCAGCGGTCGTCGTGATCTGGCCGACCTGCTGGACTGGCGCGGCTGGCAGCTGCCATTGCGCGCATTGCGCGATGCCGACGTTGCTGCTGCGGCGATGGCCGGCGATGCCGATGCGGTACGCCGCCTGCTCAATCTTGGTTTTGCCGTCGACGCCGTCGATGCGCAGGGCTGTACCGGCCTGCTGCGTGCAGCTGGTGGCGGTCACGCTGCGGTGGTGGACCTGCTGCTGTCGCGCAGCGCCGACCCGCAACACGCGGCGGCCAGTGGTGCCACGCCGTTGTCGGCGGCGGTGAGCATGCGCCAGACCACGATCGTGGCCGCCCTGCTCAATGCCGGCGCCAAGCTCGAACATCGCCTGCCCGGCGGCGTCACCGTATTGATGTTGTCTGCCGCCTTGGGTCTGCCTGATATCGCCGCGCGCCTGCTCACTGCAGGCGCCGACGTGCATGCTGGCGATGACCAGCAGTTGGCACCGCTGCATTGCGCGGCGCTGTACGGTTTCACCTCGCGTGATCGCACCCGCTTGCTGGCCCTGCTGGACACCTTGCTGCTGGCCGGTGCCGAACCGGACCAGGCCTCGGCCGGTACGGTAACGCCGTTGCTGTTGTTGCTCGGTGCGCGTGCCGAACCGGGCACCGCCTGCGACGAGAGCGTGGTGCTGGCAGCGGTGGATCGCCTGCTCGACGAAGAGGTTTCGCTGGACGTACGCGACCCGCGTGGTTTCGGCCCGCTGCACCTGGCTGCATTGCACGGCCTGCCGCAGCTGGTTCAGCGCCTGCTGCGTGCCGGCGCCGATCCGGACATGCGTGATGCGATCAACCGCACCCCGCGCGACATCGCCATCATGCGTGGCTTCATCGACGTCGCTGGTGAGTTTGAACCGGCGGTACCGGGCGTTTCTTCGATGGCCCGTTTTCTGCGCGATCACAACTGATCGCAGCAGTGCTTGCAACAAGGGCGCCTACGGCGCCCTTGTTGCATCAAGACAACTGGAAAGACTTACCTGCCTGCGCCCGGCGGTACCCAGATCGCCACGCCGGCGGCGCGCTTCTGCTGGGTGGGGATGCCGACGCTGAGGCCGCCAGCGGTGTGGCGGCCATAGCTGCCTGCACCAACCGACATGCCAACCGGCGAGCCGCCGGAGCCCACGCCCATCAGGATCACGCCGTTGGCGCCGAGTGCGGCGGCCTCGCGCTTGAGCCGGGCAATGGCGGCATCGGTCTGGCCCTGGGTGCCAAAGCCGACCGCGCTGGAGGATTCGAGCTGGGCGATCTCAACCGAGCCGGCTGGCGGCGTGGAATAGATCTGCACGCTGGCCGGGTCCACTGGCGCGCGGGCCTGGCCCAGCATGACCTTGGAGGTACTGGCGCAGCCGCCCATGGCCAAGGCAACGCCAAGTGAAAGTGCGATAGCGAGCGGAAGTTTCATGGTTTCACTCCCCGGTGATCAGTAATTGCGGATGATCCATGGCGCCGGCTGAATCTGTCGAGAACTTCCGGCCAAGCTGAGGGCCTTTTGCTCCACAGCCGTTCCCGGCTATCTTGCAGGCTGTACCTGGTGGAGGAAAGTACATGGGGCTGATCAGCCTGATTTGGGGCATTGTTGCCTTGCTATGGATGATTTTGGCGTTTATTCCGCTGCTGGGCTGGGGTAATTGGTTCCTGATTCCGTTTGCGGCGGTGGGCGCGATCATCGCCGCCATCGGCCTGCTGTTCACCCATGCCAGCAAGCGCGGCCGGGCCAAGACCGGTTTGCTGCTCAATGCCATCGTCATTGTCGTCGGGGTGATCCGGCTGAGCATAGGCGGCGGCTTCATCTGATCTTGGGGCGGTTCAGGTCGGCGGGGTACAGCCGGGGGGCGTAAAATAGCGGCGCTGGCCGGAAGCCTTCCGGCGCCGTTGGCCTGTTGCAGGCGTTTCCCGCTTCCTGATGATCATCCGCCCCCGTCCCACTGGCTGGCAGCTGCTGTACATCCTGCGCGGCTCCATCGTGCCGGCCATCGCCCCCAAGGTGCTGGCGATCGGCGTGCTGGCGGTGCTGGTTGCGGTATTCAGCCGTAGCTGGCACCCGCTGGGTGGCAGTGGTTTGTCGGTGGTGCCGTTCACCCTGTTGGGGCTAGTGCTGTCGATCTTCCTGAGCTTCCGCAACAACGCCTGCCACGACCGTTGGTGGGAAGGCCGCAAGTTGTGGGGGCAGCTGGTCATCGAATCGCGCAGCTTTGCCCGTGAGGCCGCTGCACTGCTGGCTGCCGAACCGCAGCTGCGCGAGCGCAGCACGCATCTGCTGATCGGCTTTGCCAGTGCCCTGGCTGCGCGCCTGCGTGGCCGCGATCAAGCCGCTGCCTGTGCAACGTGGTTGCAGCCGGACCAAGACGCGGTGCTGGCGCGGCGCAATGTTCCCGATGGCGTGCTGAACCAGCTGGCCAGCGAGCTGGCCGTGCCGCTGCGCGAAGGCCGTCTGCATCCGTATCTCTACGCCCAGTTCGAAGCGCGCCTGCATGCAATGGCCAGCGTGCAGGCCGGCTGCGAGCGCATCTCAGGAACACCGCTGCCGTTCGCCTACACCTTGCTGCTGCACCGCTGCGCATGGCTGTTCTGCGTGCTGCTGCCATTTGGCTTGGCCGGCGCGCTGGGCTGGGCCACGCCGGTGGTGTCGATGCTGCTGGCCTATGCCTTCTTCGGTCTGGACCAGCTCGGCGAGGAGATGGAAGACCCGTTCGGCACCGAACCCAACGACCTGCCGCTGGACGCCATGGTGCGTACCATCGAAATCGATCTGCTCGACGCCTTGGGCCAACGCCCGCTGCCCGAGCCGCTGCAGCCGCAGGGTTACCGGCTGCAGTAAGCCCCGTTTCCGGAATCAAGGAGTACCGCGATGATCCATCCCCAGTACCGCCCACGGCGCATGCGCCATGATGAGTTTTCGCGTCGCTTGATGCGCGAAAACACGCTGACCAGCAACGACCTGATCTGGCCGGTGTTCGTGCACGAGTTGGAAGGCCGCGCCGCTGTTGCATCGATGCCGGGTGTGGACCGCATGTCCATCGATGAGCTGTTGCGCGAAGCCGGGCAGGCGCTGGAGCTGGGCGTGCCGGTGATCGACCTGTTCCCGGTGATCGACCCGTCACGCAAGTCGCTGGACGCGGCCGAGGCCTGGAACCCGGACGGCCTGGCACAGCGTGCGGTACGCGCGCTGAAGCAGCGCTTCCCCGAGCTCGGCGTGATGACCGACGTGGCCTTGGACCCGTACACCACGCATGGCCAGGACGGCATCATCGACGACACCGGCTACGTGCTCAACGACATCACCGTCGATGCGCTGGTCAAGCAATCGCTGTCGCATGCCGAAGCCGGCGTGGACATCATTTCGCCATCGGACATGATGGACGGCCGCATCGGTGCCATCCGCACCGCATTGGACGATGCCCGTCATATCAACGCGCGCATCATGGCCTATTCGGCCAAGTACGCCTCGGCGTTCTACGGTCCGTTCCGCGATGCGGTGGGCAGCTCCGGCAGCCTGGGCAAAGCCGACAAGAAGACCTACCAGATGGACCCGGCCAACAGCGACGAGGCCATGCGCGAGATCGCACTGGACCTGGACGAAGGTGCGGACATGGTGATGGTCAAGCCGGGCATGCCCTACCTGGATATCGTGCGCCGGGTGAAGACCGAGTTCGGCGTGCCGACCTTCGCGTACCACGTCAGCGGCGAGTACGCGATGTTGAAGGCGGCCGCTGCCAATGGCTGGCTGGATGAGCGCAAGTGCGTGATGGAGACCATGATCGGCTTCAAGCGCGCCGGCGCTGATGGTGTGTTGACTTATTACGCGCCGCAGATCGCGCGCTGGCTGAAGGAGGCTTGAGATGAATGTTCCCGGTCTTGAAGGTTACAACTGGGCGGTATGGCTGATCGGCGTACTGCTGTTTGCGGTGGCGATCGGCGTGTTCATCGCCGCCATCGTGCGTGCCGGCAAGCGCCCGCCGCAGCAGCATTCGGCGGCCGAGCGGCTGCAGCGCGAGGCAGCGCAGGGTGGCGATGTGGACAACAGACTGCGTGCGCTGGAGCAGCGCAGGCAGGGTGGGCAGATCGGCGAGGCCGAATACGAAGCGATGCGTGCTGCGGTGTTGGCCGGAGCTAAAAGCTAAAAGCAGTAGAGCAGAAGCACCCCTCCCCAACCCTCCCCTTGGCCTGCGGCCAAAGGGAGGGAGACAAGCGGCAGCACTGCAATTTGCCAGCTCGCAGGATCAGCTCCCTCCCTTTCGCGTAGCGAAGGGGAGGGTTGGGGAGGGGTGAGCTATTGCCTTTGCCTTAGAGCCAAAACCTCACCGACAAGAATCATCCCCATCAACCAACGGCGCCTTCATCCGATACAGATCCATGCCGCCAGCCCGCGGCGAGCGCGCCTTGCCGCTCACCACCAGCTCTCCGGGCTTGTTGGCATCAATAACCGCGCCACGCGTATCGCCATCAGCGCTGTTGAACGACAAGCCCAGCAGCGTCGCCCCAGTCCATTGTCCTTGCCGACACTGCGACAGCCACAGCTGAGCGCCGTTACTCGCATTCGCGCGGGCAAATACCACCCCACGGCCGCCGCCCAGCCAACTCGCATCCAACTCGTCGGCAGCAGTATTGATGCCGACCAAGGCAGCCGGCGCGGCAAAGCCGTCACCTGCAGCGTGTGCACGCCACAAATCCCAGCCGCCGTTGCCGCCAGTGCGATTGCTCGAAAACAACAGCCGGCCATCGTCGGCCAGCGCAGGTGAGCGCTCATCCTGCCTGCCGTTCACCGACGGACCCAGATTCTGCGGCTGGCCCAGGCTGCCATCGGTCGCTACCGGCGCCCGATACAGGTCAAAGCCACCCTGGCCACCCTTGCGGTTGGAGGCAAAGTACAACCAGCGGCCATCTGCGCTGAGAAAGGGATCGATCTCGTCTGCGGCGCTGTTCAAGGCCAGCGGCTGCGGGTCCATCCAGCGCTTGTCCTGCAGGGTCGCCTGCCACAGGTCCCAGCCGCCTGCGCCGCCCGCGCGGTTGCTGGCCCAGATGATGCGCTGCCCATCCGCCGACAACGTGGCGCGGATTTCATCTGCACGGGTGGAAACTACCCCCATGCCTTCGATGCCGAATTCGGAAAGCGCCGAGGCAATGGGGCTAAAGGGTAAACTCAGGGGCAGCGCGAGCAGCAAATGACGGGTCCGCATACGGGTCCAGCAAGTAAAGTCGCGTCCAGTCTAGGTCATGCAGAGGATCACAATGAGCGCACCACGCTACGCAGTTTTCGGCCAGCCCATCGCCCATTCGCAGTCGCCGCGCATCCAGTCCGCGTTCGGCAAGGCGCATGGCATCGCCGTGGATTACCGCGCCATCGAGGCCTCACCGGAGGACTTCGTGGCCGCGTTGGAAGCCTTTGCTGCTGACGGCGGCGTGGGCGCCAACGTGACCCTTCCACACAAGGAAGCCGCGTTCGCGCTGTGCACCACCACCACCTCGCGCGCGCATCGCGCTGGTGCGGTCAACACGCTGCTGCGCAAGGGTGATCGCTGGCATGGCGACAATACCGACGGCATCGGCCTGGTGCGTGATCTCACCGGCCGTCACGGTCTGGATCTACGCGGTCGCCGCGTGCTGTTGCTGGGTGCCGGTGGCGCCGCGCGCGGCGTGGCGCCGGCACTGCTGGATGCAGGCATCCTCGAGCTGATCGTGGTCAACCGTTCGCCCGAACGCGCCGATGCGCTGGTCGATGCGATGAGCGAACCCGGCCGCGCCATCTCCGCCTATTGGGATGATCTGCGCGAACAGGGCGATTTCGAGTTGATCATCAATGCCACCTCGGCCGCACGCGGTGAGGGCAGTGGTTTCAACCTGCCGCTGTCGCTGGTCAACAGCATGACCACGGCGGTGGACCTGAATTACGGTGAGGCATCGATTCCGTTCCTGGCCTGGGCGCGCGCGGCAGGTTGCCGCAACAGCTTCGATGGCCTGGGCATGCTGGTCGAGCAGGCCGCCGAGAGCTTCCAGCAGTGGCATGGCATGCGCCCGGAGACCGATGCGATCTACGCCGAGCTGCGTGCCGGTGACGCGCTGCTGGTCACTGCGGACTGAGGCCGGCTATGCAACCCATGGAATTGTTGACTACCTTGCTGATCTCCATCGGCTACCGCCTGCCGATCCTGATCGGCTTGGGCGTTGCCCTGGTGATGCTGCTCGACACCCCGCGCGGCAAGGTGCGCAGCGTGGCCTTGTCGGCGCTGGGATTGCTGCTGGCCGTGACCATGATTGGTGGCGTGTTGAGCGCCGTGCCCCTGCTACTGATTGCAGGTGGCAACTACGCCAGCATGGGTTCGATGAATACGCTGCTGACCGTTGGCCATATCGTGCTGTCGCTGCTGGAAGCGGTGGGCTACGTCCTGCTGGCCTGGGCGCTGGTGCAGGCGCTGCGGCGGCCGCAGGCCCCCGGCAAAGCCTGAGCCCGCAACGCATTCGGTGAATGCGGGCGGGTATGGGAAAATGCCCGTCTTGATTGAGCTGCTGGCAGATTGGCGTGACGGAAAAAGTAGAAGCACCACGGGCGCTGACCGAGGACATCAAAACCGGCATCCGTGACGCTTACAGCAAGCTGCAGGCGAACACGCCGGGCTTCAGCACGCGCCGCTCGCAGAGCCAGATGATCGGCGTGGTGTCGCGCGCGCTGGGCACCGGCGGCGTTGGCGTGGTGGAAGCACCTACCGGCGTCGGCAAGAGCCTGGGCTATCTCACCGCTGGCGTGCCGATTGCGCTGGCCAGCAAGAAGAAGCTGGTCATCAGCACCGGCACCGTGGCCCTGCAGTCGCAGCTGGTCGAGCGCGACATCCCCAACTTCCTCAAGTCCACCGGCCTGCAGGCCACCGTTGCGCTGGCCAAGGGCCGCACCCGTTACCTGTGTACCCGCAACGCGGCCGAAGCGCAGGGCGAGGGCGTGCAGGAAGGCATGTTCGGCGACGACGTGCAGCTCTACGACCGTCCGTTGGCACCGATTGAAATGGACGTTGCCGAGAAGCTGACCAAGGCCTTCATCGAAGGTCGCTGGAACGGCGACCTGGACAACGCGCCGGAGAACGTCACTCCCACACTGCGCATGCGCATCACCACGCCGGCTTCGGCCTGCGCCGGGCGTCGCTGCGCGTATTCGGCGCAATGCCCGGTGCTGCGTGCCCGCACCGAAGTGCGTGATGCACAGATCATCGTCACCAACCACGCGCTGCTGTTGTCGGCGCTGTCCTTGGGCGACAGCGACAGCGGCCAGCCCTTGATCGCGCCGCCCGGCGAAATGCTGCTGGTGCTGGACGAAGGCCACCACATCGGAAACGTCGCCATCGACCAGGGCGCAGCCAATCTGCCGCTGGACGATATGGCCAAGCGCACCGGCCGCCTGCAGATCCTGATTGCCGGCGCCTACCGTGCGGTGGACAAGGACAAGATCGGCAACCTGTTGCCGAACGAAGCCATCGATGTGGCATCGCGGGTGAGCAAACTGCTGAAGGCCTTCCGCGATGACATCGGCAACGTCTGGATTCCGCAGCCCGATGACCGTGAGCCGATGTGGCGCGCGGCCAATGGCCGCCTGCCTGAATCCTGGCGGCAGCCTATCGAAGTATTGGCCGATGAAACCCGCACCCTGCTCAATTGGGCAACGGCGGCGGCTTCTGCAGTGGCCAAGGGCAAGCAAGATGATCCCGCAGTCGAGCGCCTGCAGCGCAACCTGGGTATGGCCCAGGAAATGGTCGAGCAGCAGTACAACCTGTGGGCGGGCTGGCGCCGCGAGGACAAGGAAGGCCAGCCGCCGATCGCGCGCTGGGTGACCATGTCACGCGATGGCGACTACATCCTGCATTGCTCGCCGGTATCGGCGGCGATGGTGCTGCGCAAACTGCTGTGGGATGAAGTGGACTCGGTGGTGATGACCTCGGCGACGCTGACCGGCGGCGGCGATTTCCAGTCGCTGGCAATCGACAACGGCATTCCCGAAGAAGCGGAGATGGTGTCGCTGGCCTCGCCGTTCGACCTTCCCAACCAGGCCGAGTTGATCGTGCCGCAGTTCCCGGTGACCCCGGATGACCGCGAGCGTCATCCCAAGGAAGTGGCGAAGTACCTGGCCAGCGAGCTGGATTGGGACAAGGGCAGCATGGTCTTGTTCACCTCGCGCTGGAAGATGGAAAAAGTAGCCGAGTTGATGCCGGCGACGCTGCGCAAGAAGGTGCTGGTGCAGGGCGACGGCGCCAAGCAGAAGATGATCGATCAGCACATCAAGCGCACCAGTGAAGGTGAGGGCTCGGTGTTGTTCGGTTTGAACTCGTTTGGTGAAGGTCTGGACTTGCCGGGTGAGGCCTGCACCACGGTGGTGATCACCCAGGTGCCGTTTGCGGTGCCAACCGATCCGCAGACCTCGACGCTGAGCGAATGGTTCGAGAGCCGCGGTTTGAACTCGTTCAACCTGATTGCGATCCCGCACGCGCTGCGCACCTTGACCCAGTTTTCCGGGCGTTTGATCCGTACCTCGACCGACACCGGGCGGGTGATCATCCTGGATTCGCGCTTGCTGACGCGCAGGTACGGCAAGCGCATCATTGATTCCTTGCCGCCGTTCAAGCGGGTGATTGGCTGAGGTAGTTCCTTGCTGGCACATCCGATCACCAACCCGTAAAGTTCGCCGCCTTCCCTCCATTAGAAATAGCCATGGCTACCCCTCCCGCAACCTTCCCTTGGACACAGCAACTGCAGCGTCTGCAGCAGCGCGACGGCGCATTGGCGCTGTTGGGACCACACGCGATGTTTGCTGTCGAAGGTGAGGCGCTGACTGCTGCAGGTTCCGCGCTGGAGCAGCTGTTGTTGGCGGGTGAGAGCCAGCTCAAGGCAGACAACGACGTGAGTCTGGTTGCCGATGAACTACGCCGTTTCCAGAAATTTGCGCCGCCGGGTCGTCCATCGGTGCAGATCGTTCAGCTACGTCGGCAGCAGTCGACGGTGCAGCAGGCGCAGCGGATCGCGCGTCAGGCGTTCATCCGTAACGCTGATGGTTTTGCGCGGGCGTTGGGGTTGGACGTGCCGCAGAAGCTGGGTGTAGTTGAAACCGTAATGCGCTGGCTACGCGCAAACCTAGCGTAACGCTGCTTCGCTCCCACCCCAGCGTAAAGTTGCTTAGCTCCCTCCCTTGCGCAAAGCGCAGGGGAGGGCTGGGGAGGGGTAGCCTTTGCAGTTGCAGTTGCAGTTGCAGTTGCCCTTGCTTTGGCTCGGGCTTTTGACCTACCGGGCCCCTTCCGCAGCGACGGAGCCAGTGGGAAGAACCCGAAGGGCGACGTGCATGGATGCACGTCGTTTTTCGCCACGACAGGGATGTCGTGTCGAAAAATCCCGCTGGCGGAGTGGACCCGCGTCGCGTAGCGGCGTGGGCGCGGAGGCAGGGTGTGCTTTCTTTTGGTTATCTTTTCTTTGCACAAGCAAAGAAAAGTAACTCGCTCCCCGAAGGGGAGTGAAAGCCCTGGCTTCGGCTTCGGCTGTTGCTGCCAAAGCCAAAGCCAAAGCCAAAGCCAAAGCCAAAGCCAAAGCCAAAGCCAAAGCCAAAGCCAAAGCCAAAGCCAAAGCCAAAGCCAGTGCAAGTGCAAGTGCAAGTGCAGAGCTTTCGCCCGCCTGCGGCGCGCGAGCGCACCTTTCTTTGCTTGTGCAAAGAAAGGTGGCCCAAAGAAAGCACACCCTGCCTACGCGCCTTCCGCGCTGCGCGCTCCAGGTCCACTCCGCTGCCGGGATTTTTCGACGATACATCCTTGTATCGTCGAAAAACGACGCACATCCGTGTGCGCCGCCCCTGCGGGGTCCTATCCGTCAGCTCCGTCGCTGCGGAAGGGGACCCTGTAAGTCAAAGTCAAAATCCACGGCAACGGCAACGGCAACGGCAACGGCCGAAGCTACCCCTCCCCAGCCCTCCCCTTGCCTGCGGCAAAGGGAGGGGGCTAGAGCAACAGCAACAACAGCAACAGCAACAGCAACAACAGCAACAGCAACAGCAACAGCAACAGCAACAACAGCAACAGCAACAGCAACTACTGGCTTAGTGCCATAGGCCCAGGATCAGGCCGAACAGCACGAACTGCGCGGTGTGGTAACCGCCGTCAATTGCCCACAACTTTCCGCTGCGTTGAGCGAACTGATAGTTGATGCCGAAGCTCGCCGCAACCATGCCGAAGCCCGCAACCACACCGCACAACAAAGCCTTGCGCAGCTCCGGCTGCGGGCCGACAAACCAGGCAAAGGCGAACGCCGCCACCAGCGAAAACACAAAGGCCACGCCGAAGACCTTGCCCGGATGTCCCTGCGGCACTTCGCCGCCGTTTTCACGGTTCCAGGCGCGTCCGAACAGGATGGGTGAATACCACAGCCCGCCCAGCAGGAAACTCGATACAGCGGCCAACACCACGGCATAAACGTTCATGCGCTTCCCCTGGGCAGTGAGCGATGCCGCATCCTAGCGCCGCGGCATGCGCTTGCGTAGCCGTCGCAACAAAGAAGGCCGGCGGGTTTCCCTGCCGGCCTCCTGCCTCGCACACGTTGCTATGACGCGACTCAGGCTTCCAACGCTGCAGCCGGGCCAAAGAACTCGTAGCGGCTCTGCGCTTCCGGCACGCCTGCATCACGTAGCAATTTCTTCACCTGCGCCATGAATGGCTTCGGGCCGAGGAAGTAGGCGTCCATATCGCGTTCGGCCGGCAACCACTGCTCCAGCAGTTCACGGCTGAGGAAGCCCTCGGCGTCGCCAGCATCACCCGGCAGCGCTTCGCTGTAGCAGGTGTAGCTGTGCAGCTGCGGATGCTGCTTCTGCTTGTCGGCGATGAACTCACGGAACGCATGTACATCGCCATTGCGCGCGCAATGGATGAAATGCACCTGGCGACCGCTGGCCAAGGCCTGCTCCAGCATCGGCAGGGTCGGGGTGATGCCGACGCCGCCGCTGATGAAGGCGACCGGGCGCTCGCTGGCCACCAGAGTGAAATCACCGGCCGGGGCGAACAGCTCCAGCGTGTCACCGACCTGCACCTTGTCGTGCAGATGGTTGGATACCTTGCCATTGCCTTCGCGCTTGACGCTGATGCGATAACCGATGCCATTGGCTGCGCGCGACAGTGAGTAATTGCGGCGGGTTTCTTCGCCGTCGAGCTCCAGCTTCATGCCGATGTACTGGCCCGGCTTGAAGTCCACCACCGCGCCGCCGTCGGCCGGAACCAGGTGGAAGGAGGTGATTTCCGCGCTTTCGGGCACCTTCTCGGCAACGCGGAAAGTGCGTGCACCGCGCCAGCCGCCCGGGGCCTTTTCATTGGCCGCGTATACCTCTTCTTCGGCGCCGATCAACAGGTCGGCCAACATCTGGTAAGCGGCGCCCCATGCGTCGATGATTTCGTCGGTGGCAATGTCCGGGCCCAGCACTTCGCGGATCGAGGCCAACAGGTGGTGGCCGACGATAGGGTAGTGCTCCGGCAGGATCTGCAGGGCAACATGCTTGTTGACGATCTGCCCCACCAGCGGACCCAGCGCTTCCAGGCGGTCGATGTGCTTGGCGTACATCAGCACTGAGTTGGCCAGCGCACGCGGTTGGTCGCCGCTGCTCTGGTGCTTGGGGTTGAACAGCGGACGCGCGACATCGCTCTGGGTCAACATCCGGCCGTAGAAATGCTTGGTCAGCGCTTCGCCGCCAGTCTCCAGCAATGGGACAGTGGCTTTGATCAGGTCGCGTTGGGTGGGGCTGAGCATGGTGGGAACTATCCGGCTTCGGGGGTAGCACCATGTTCCGCGCACCGGACCGGTTTTCTCGATGACAAAAATCAAGCGGCCGCCCGATTGTAGTGCCGAGCCATGCTCGGCAAGGGCTTCACCGGTGCAACGAAATGTAGTGCCGAGCCATGCTCGACATGAGGATTCACCGGGAAAGCCCCTGCCGAGCATGGCTCGGCACTACACGGCAATGCCTCAGCCGAACATGGCTCGGCTCCAGCTGAGGCTTGCTCAGTCCGCTTCGGGGCGATTCAGTACCGCGGTCAATGCAGCTGCGTCTTCGCGGCTGAGGAACAGGTATTCCAGCTCGGCGCTGCCGAACTTGTCTTCCAGTTCCTGCTTGCGTACCGGGTGGTTGCCGAAGCGGTAATGGGTGCTGCCGTCGTCGATGTTCTCGATGGCATATACGCCGAACGACGGCGGATTTGTCAGGGTGCCTTCCAGCCTGACGGACTCAGGGTCGATGGAGCGCTGGATGAGGTCTTCTAGGTCGATCATGGCGTAGCAACAGGACTGATGGGGGGATGTTTGCGGCAAGTGGAATCGCTGGCGCGTCCCACGTCAATGCTTCTCATGCTTCCAACCGCGGTGCTTGCCATCGGATAACCACTCGATGGCCTGGGCGATCCGCTGCTGGCGGGTACTGTCGCGCTTGGCTTCACCTATCCACTCCAGATAGTCGCGTTGGTAGCCAGGGCTGAAACCGTCAAAGTGTGCCTTGGCGGCCGCCGCACCAGCCAGCGCCTCGGCAAACGCGGGCGGCATCGGCAGCGGCGCACGTGGCACCGCTTTGGGGCGGGTTACGCCTGCATCGATACGTTGCATGGCCGCACGTAGCTGGGTTGTGAATTCGCGCTTGCCGGGCAGGTCGGCCGCTGACTGCAGGCGGCCGTACTGGCCCATCGCCGAGTCATCGCCGCTACCGGCCTCGCGCTGCCAGAAACCCAGGGTGGCGTGCGCCTTGAACGCGGCCATGCCACACAGCAGCTTGCCCTTGTAAACAAACGCCGGCATGCCCCACTTGATGGCTTCTTCAACCGCCCCGCAGCCGCTGTGCACACGCTGGCGGATCTCGTGCAGTATCGGCTGCGCGAAAGCGGCGGCATTGGCGATGTAGTCGTCTACGCGGGGGTCTGGGGTTGGCATGACTGGCCTCGGATGGGCGCAGCCTGCCGTTAGTTTCGCGTTAAAACAAGCCCATCGTGGCGATGGGCTGCGAAGCCAGCTGATTTGGCATGGTCAGGCGCGGCGCGACTTCCTTGCCAAGCCGCTGCACAGCGCGATGAAGGCGGTGAAGGCGGCCATCGACAGGAACTGCAGGCGGGTTTCCGGGGTGACCAGCAACAGCGCGAAGATCAGCGCCAGGATCGCCAGTGCCAGCACCGTCAGGTAGGGGAAGCCAGCCATACGGAACGGCAGTGGGGTGCCTAGGCGGTCGGCGCGGCGGCGCAGGATCAGCTGCGACACCAGGGTGATGGTCCACACCAGCAGGCAGGTGGAGCCGACCACGTTGAGCAGCACCGGCAGCACTTTGTCCGGGTAGATCAACTCCAGCACGGTGGCGACAAAGCCGAACAGCACGCTGGCCAGCACGGCTACCACAGGTACCTGGCGGGTATTGGTCAGGCCCAGCCAGCGCGGCGCTTCGCGTCGTTCGGCCAGCGAGTAGATCATCCGCGAGGCACCGTACAGGTTGGCGTTCAGCGCCGACAGCAGGGCGATCACCGCGATCAGGGTGATGGCCGTGGCTGCGCCGGGGATGTTGGCTACCTGCAGCACCGCGGCAAACGGCGATTTCAGGGTCTCGCTGTTCCATGGCACCACCGCGATGATCACGCCGATCGAGCCGATGTAGAACACCAGGATGCGCCAGGCCACGGTACGGATGGCGCGGGCCAGGCTGCGCTCGGGGTCCTGGGTTTCGGCCGCGGCCACCGCGACGATCTCGGTGCCGCCGAAGGCGAAGATCACCACCAGCAGGGCCGCGCCAATGCCGGTCAGCCCCTTGGGCATGAAGCCATCGTGGCCGGTGATGTTGGCCAGGCCGGGCGAGGGCACGTTCGGCAGCAGGCCCAGCAGCAGGGCAATGCCGACCAGGATGAAGGCGACGATGGCGGCGACCTTGAGAATGGCGAACCAGAACTCGAATTCGCCGAAATTGCGCACGCCCAGCAGGTTGATCGCGGTAAATACCAGCATGAATGCCAGCGAGGTCAGCGGTACCGACAATTGTGGCCATACGGTGCTGAGCAGGCCGGCTGCACCGACCGATTCGGCCGCGATCACCACCACCAGCTGTGCCCACCACAGCCAGCCCACGGTGGCGCCGGCGGTGGCACCCAGCGCATCGGCCGCGTACACCGAGAACGCGCCGCTGGCTGGCCGTGCGGCGGCCATCTCGCCCATGGCGTGCATCATGATGATGACCAGGGTGCCGGCTACCAGATAGGAGATCAGCACGGCCGGCCCGGCGGCCTGGATACCCACGCCCGAGCCCAGGAACAGGCCGGCGCCGATCGCGCTGCCCAGGCCCATCATGATCAGCTGGCGTGGCTTGAGCGCACGTTCCAGTTTCTGCGACGACGCGTTGGTCGGGGCGGAAGGATTGGCGGGCATCGATGTCGTTCGGTGGAGAGAAGGGCGACACGATACCGCGTCTTTTCACTGCCGTGTCCTTCGTTTTGCCTACGCGCACTGACAAATCGCTAGGATGATTGCCTCCGCGCCGATGTGCGCCTGCAGCAAGTGGTGGACGCATGCGCGGTCTGGATTTCAGTTCCTGGCAGGGCCTGTTGTCGACATTATTGGGCCTGGCGATCATCACCTTGATCGGTGTGGGCATCCGCCTGCTGGTGATGCAGGCGGTGCAGCAGAAGCGTGAAGCCGCCAACCGGCAGATCAACGAGCGGCTGAAGACCCTGATAGCCGCCTACAAGACGCTGGGCGGTTCCTTTACGGGCGATCTCAGCGTAGACCCCAGCCATCTGCGCGACCTGCGCCGGCGCGCCGCCGAGCTGGCACAGGGGCAGGCAGTCACCACCGACGAGGGCGCCCTGCTGTTGCCGACGCAGGATCCGGGCGAGGCCGGCGAACGCGCGCGGCGCATCCGCGATGCGGTGGAAGCGGCGCTGTCGGATGTGATCCTGCTTGGCACCGAGGAGCAGGTGCGGCTGGCCGCGCGCGCTGCCACCGACATGGTCGAGGGCCGGCCGATCCACACCGCCGAGCTGGTGGTGTCGCTGCGCGACTTCGTCCGCAGCGTGCTGGACCTGGAGGTGATACCGGCCGCCGTCACCATTCCCCGGCAAGGGCCGTTGCGGCCGGCTGGCAGTAGCGGTGGCAACAAGGGCGCAGGCAAAGGCGCCGACAAGGAGGCCGCTGGCGGCGCTGGCAAAGGTGGTGGCGGTGCCGGTGGTGGCATGGGCGGGATTGGCGCCGGCATGGGCATGGGCGCTGGGCTGGGTTACGGTGCAGGCCGCGGCGGCGAGGATGATCCCGAGCGCGGCGCTTGAGGCGCTACAGCAAGCCGGGAATCAAACGTTTGGTGCGCGCCGCATAGGCGCTGTAGGCGGGCCCGAAGTGGGCTGCCAGGAAGCGTTCCTCCTGACGCAGCTTGACCCAGAACGAGGCGAACACGATCGCCACGGCGATCACCCCACGCCAATCTCCAATCATCAAGGCGGTGCCGCTGAACATCAGCAGGAAACCGCTGTAGATCGGGTTGCGCACATGCGCATACGGCCCGCTGCTGATCAACTCGTGCGCCTGCTTGATCTGCACATTGCCGCTCCAATTGCGGCCCAGCTGCCAGCGCGACCACAGCGCGAGTGCGGCACCGGCCACACACAGCAGCAGGCCCAATGCGTATATCGGCAACGAATGCGGCACAAACTGCTCACGCAGCCAGCTATGGCCGAACCAATGGCCCGGGCCCAGTAGAACTATCGCGATGATCAACGGCAGCCAATACGCCAGGAACTGCCTGGCGCGCGACTCGCTACGGGTCACCTGCTTGGCGCGCAGTGCGGTGATGGCCCAATAACCAAGCACCACGGCCCAACACAGCAGCAGGCCGAGATGGAAGACGGCTGGCATTGGCGACTCCGTCGTTGCAGAACTGGCACTCAGTTTGATCCGCGCCGCGTCACCTGCCCGTGAGTTGGATTGGCTGTGGGCAGGGCCGCGCGTTGCGCCTCGAAGCCTCCTTCCTCCGAGCCTCTGGAATCAGCGGGGGCGTTGGATGAAGCAACGGCGCCTTGCGGCGCCGTTGTTGTTACAGCTTACTTCCAGCGCGACTTGCCGCGGATGTAGCGCGCTGCATCTTCCAGCGAAGTAGGCAGGTATTCCGACCACAGGTTCGGTGGGTAGGCGTTCTGGTAGGTGTCGTAGACGTCGCGGAACAGATCCATATGCACGACAGGCTGGCGCTTGCGCGCGCGCAGCTCGGCAATCGGCACGCGGCCCAGCACCAGGGTTTCTTCCTTGCTCTGCGCCTCGGCGACGATCTTGCCGCTGGGGTCGTACAGGGCGGTGCCGCCTGAACCCGGGTCGTCGAAGTAGGGGCCGTTATCCGGCGAGATCGAGTTGTTGACGATGGACGAGTAGACGCCGTTGTACATCGCGCAGGCCGCGACATCCATGTCCGAGAAACCACCCGAGGCAGTACGCAGGAACACTTCGGCGCCCTTGAACGCCATCGCCCGGAACAGCTCCGGCTCACGCTGGGTGGAGCTGGTGCAGATATTGCCCAGCGGCGTGCGGGTCACCGGCACCACCGCATCGCGGCCGTACATTTCCACGTAGCGATCGAGCACGTCATACGTGGTGGTTGTGAACAGTTCGAAATCAGGGAAGGCGCCCTTGAGGTTGCGCGCCTTCCAGTGCTTGTCCACGATCTCGCCCTTGTCGTTCATGATCGTGGTGATCGACAACACGTGGCCCGGCCAATCCGGATCGATGGCGTAGGCGCCGAACACGATCCAGGTGCCGTATTGGCGTGCCTTCTTGGCGATGGCTTCGGTTTCTTCGCCGGGGATGGTGATCGCGAATTTGAGGATTTCATCGCGGGTCCACTTGCGCCAGCCGCTGAGCGGGAACTCGTGGAACTGCAGCAGATCGGGCTTGGCGTGGTAATGCGCCTTGTCGATGAGCTCGAGCATATGCGCCAGGTTGCGCTTGCTGCCCGCCTTCCATTCCTTGGCATCGAAGCTGTGCACGCGCGATTGCACCAAGCCCAGGGTCCATGCCGGCTTGGTCAGTTCAACCGTGGCGTAAGTGCCATCGGTGCGCTCGTTGAGCGCGCCCGGCCCCTTGCCCATGGCCGCTTGCGCAGGTGCCGGGGTGCCAAGCAGGGCGGGGCCGACGGCGCCGAGTGCGGCCAGGCCGGCGGCGCTGCCGAGGAAATGTCTGCGGGTGTTGCTCATTGCTTGCCTCGATGGATGGGCGGCGTGGATCATCTTGGTTGCAGTTGCAGTTGCAGTTGCAGTTGCAGTTGCAGTTGCAGTTGCAGTTGCAGTTGCAGTTGCAGTTGCTGTTGCTGTTGCAGTTGCTGTTGCTGTTGCTGTTGCTGTTGCAGTTGCAGTTGCAGTTGCAGTTGCTGTTGCTGTTGCTGTTGCTGTTGCTTCTCCCGCTTGCGGGAGAAGGTGCCCCGAAGGGGCGGATGAGGGGAGCTTTTAAGGCGTTAAGAGCTTCCAGGATTTTGGCCTGCTTGCTAGAAGCGTCCCCTCACCCCAACCCCTCTCCCGCAGGCGGGAGAGGGGCCTAAGCAGCAGATCAGATCGGGTCGCCGTTGAAGCTCTCGCCCTTGATCTTCTGCCAGTCGCGGCTCACAAACTTCTCGTCAATCTGCGTGCGCTGCACCAGTACGCCGCGCTTATACCAATGCCAGATGCGGTTGCGCAGCTGGCCGCAGTCGGACAGCTGGATCATTTCGTACAACTCCAGACCGTCCTCCCCCTTGCGCTGCCAATACAGCATCAGCGTGCGGTGATGGTCGTCTTCCGGAATTTCGGTGCACCAGCCGTAAATCAGCTCATTGTCGAAAATGATGCGGCCGAACAGGTAGGACGTCGGGAAGTCGCGGACTTCGGTCTTGCCGTCCGCCCAGCTGTAATGATTGGTCTGGTGGTACGGGGCTTTGTCGTCGCCGGTGATGCGGCAGATCAGGCGCGACTTGTGTTCGTCGATCTTGTCGCCGTTGGCATCGTAGTAGCGGTACACGCCATCCCAGACGCCCTCATGGCGGGCGAGGGCGGGCATGTGCTTGGCCAGATCGGTCATGTGCTTTCCTTGGTTGTGGTCTTTGATGGGCGACGCTGTTGCGTCTTACTGGTCGCGAAGTTCATCCATGACTTCTTCCATCGGCACGTCCATAGCACCGCTTTCCAACACCTCGGTTTCCTGCTGCACGATGCGCAGCACCCGGGCGATGTATTCCTTCATCCACAGCGTGCGCTGTGCTTCGGCCTCACGGTCCGGGCGGAACTGGTCCAGTTCCTCGCGGCTGAGCAAGCCTTTCTGTTCGATCAAGCGTTCCAGCGCGTCCAGGCGCTGATGGGTAACGGCGTTCTCCATGGCGATGGCCATGGCGATGGACAACACGCGCTCCACGTCCGGGTCCTTGAAGAAGTACGGACGTTTGCCACGGGCGCGGCTGCCGGCCAGGGCGATCGGATCGATGCTCATGCTTTCCACGCTCCAAACATGGTCCACAGCGCGGCGCGGCCGTGGTCTTCGCCGCTTTCGCTGGCGACCGGGAAAATGTCCCGGTCAACCACACCACGGACCTTGGTTTCGAAATAGCGCTCTGCGTCAAAGCCGGCCGCAGCCATCATCTGGCGCAGGTCGTACTCGTGCATCACGCTCCAGAATGGCTCGTTGTTGTTGTACGCATCCCAGTCGCGGATGAACTGCTCGTAAGGGTCCATGCCGTGGTACTGCGGCTGCTCCAGATGCGCGGTCAGGCCGCCGCTGGCAAGCAGGCGCTGGATCTCGCGCAGCTTGCGCGGCATCGCCGTGGAAGAGCTCTCATGCCAGAACATGGCAGTGGTGATCAGGTCGAACGAACCATCCGCATAGTCCAGCGCTTCACCATTGGCCTGGCGGAACGTGATGTTGTTGACGCCAAGCGCACGGGCGCGGGCATGCGCATAGCGCAGCATCGGCGCGGCTACATCGATCGCGATCACTTCGGCATCGGGAAAGGCCTGCGCCAGCGGCACGATGTTGTGGCCGACGGTGCAGCCGATATCGAGGATGCGGCGCGGCTTGAAGTCGGGATGCTGTTCCTGCAACCACTGCGCCAAGGCCTGACCGCCGCCGTCGTTGTAACGGCCAAGCATGCCGCCGGTGGTGGCGAAGATGCCGCAGTCGTAGTTGGCCGCGGCGGACACGTCATCGGCCAGCAGCTCGGTGTGATAGCCGCCGGGCATGCAGTGGATGTCGACCGCGCTGGAATAGCGCGGCACCTGTACCGAGGGATCGAGTTGCAGGCCATCGTCGCTGGCGTTGAGGGCGCGGGTCTTTTCGATCAGTGCATCCACCTGCTTGAGCACCAGGCCGCGACCGGCCTGCTGGCGCATTTCCATGCTGCTGCGGCGCAGGGCGCTCCAGGTCTGGTAGATCGCATCGCCGGCCATCGCCTTGCGCACTTCATGTCGGGTTTGCGGGGCGCGGCCCTTTTCTTTTTCGAACGCCGGTTTTACCCGAGCTTCGTAGGCGACCTTGACCTTGGGACTGAGCTGGGTGGCCAGGTAGCCATTGAGGTTGGCCAGGAAGTCGAAGCGCGCGGTGTCGTCGAGCGCGCTGTCAGGGAACACCGCGTGGCGGCCCACGTGCTGCCAACTGGGGGGCAGGGCTTGCTGGCTCATGGCGATTCCTCGGAAGGCTTCAAGTTCTAAAGTTATATCTATATGTCATGCAGGTCTGGTCGGGGTCAAGCGTCGGTTTGATACCTGCGCCACGGTCCCCGCGGCGGTGGCTGCAGCCCTGCTGACACATCCCGATTCCCGAATTTCTCAAATGTCCGGACAAAAAGCCAGTGCCGATTTTCATGCTCCGATCGGAAGCTTTTTTGTTGCGAAGCAACATCTTGCGCAGTCTCGCCAGTGGCCCGCGCAGCAAGGTTTTCATGCCGCCCAGCGCTGCCGGGGGATCGCCGACATAGGTTCTACAAATGATTGGACAATCATGTACTAATGATATAGCTATATGTCATCTTCGATGGGTCAGCAGGCCTGTCTTCCGTGGTCCGGAGCAGGCCAAGGCACTGGCTTCATCGCTCCATTTCAACCGGGGGTTGGACGTGATTCGAATGTCATCGGTTTTGCTGGCTGCTGCAATCGCACTTTCGCCACAGGCAAAAGCGCTGGATCTGCGGTCTGAAACGGGCAGCGTTGAAGCAATGGTCAAGCTGCGCTGCTCGCTGGACCCCAAGCAGGAAGAGATCCTGTGGTGGGCTGGCACCTTGTTCGCGCAGGAGCCCGGCAAGAAGGCCGCGCCGTTGATGGGCTTCGAGGGCTACAACATCTGCCGTGCCGAGAAGCAGGCAGATGGCGTGTGGCGCCTGTACACGCGTGAGCTCACGTTTTACCGCGATCTGAAGACCGGCAAGATCATCGACAGCTGGGACAACCCGCTGTCCGGTGAGCGCAATGAGGTGGTGCAGGTCGCCAATGACCCGGTCAACACCGTGCTCAACGCGCCGGGCCGCCCGCTGCAGCTGCCATGGGTGGAAGCCGGCGAGCAGGTGATGCTGACCCTCAACATTCCGCTGGCCTATCCCAACCCGCTGCAGCCGGCCGAGTTCCCCGCCGAATCCAGTGGCCCCACCTATATGGGCTCGGAGCACTTCATGTTCTTCGCGCCACGCGCGGATCTGGAGAACCCGGCGCTGAAGAGCGTGCCGGTCACCTATGGCTGGACCCGCATCGGGCCGTGGCTGCCATGGATGAAGCTGGGTATGCGCCCGGGCAGCCTGTTGTACATCGCGCAGGGCAACAAGCGCGCATCGGTCAGCGAACTGCCGGCCGATATCCAGGAACTCGTGCGTAACCGCTACCCGGAATACGCACGCGCACCCGAAACCTGGGTGCAGCCCAACGTCACCAGCTGGAGCGCCTACAAGCAGCTCAAGCAGGGCGCGGCGGCGAAACAGCAGGACTGAAGTACGGAAGCACTGGACGGAACCCTCCCCCAAGACGGCGCATCCATCCTCCCAATCCATTCCGATCACACTTTGCAGTCGGGAACTCCATGAAAATCATCAAGCCAGACCTGCTGTGCTCCTCGATCGCCCTCGCACTGATGTTGTGTGCAGGCACCGCCGCGGCCGAAGCCGCCGACGAATCGGGCGCTCCGCCGGCCGCCAATAGTGACTCCGTACAGAGTCTTGACCAGATCACCGTGACCGCGCGCGGTGTGTCCGAGCCGCTGCAGCAGATGCCGCTGCCGATCACCGCCATGTCCGAGCAGACCATCGAGAAGAAGGGCCTGACCGATGTGCGCGACATCGCCAATCTGTCGCCGAGCTTCTCGTTCAAGTCCGGCTATGGCCGTGGTTTTGACCGCCCGGTGATCCGCGGTATGTCCAACATCCAGGGCGAGGCCAATGCCTCGTTCTTCATCGACGGAATCTACGTTGAAGGTGATATCTCCAGCTACGGGCTGGAGAACATCCAGCGCGTGGAAGTTATCCGTGGTCCGCAGTCGGCGGCCTTCGGTCGCCGCACCTTCTCCGGCGCGGTCAACTTCATCACCAAGCGTCCTGGCAGTGCGCCGGGCGGCAAGCTCACCCTGGGCGCGGGCAACTACGGCCAGGAAAAGATGGGCCTGTTCTATTCGGGCGCGAATGAGGACGGCTCGTTCGGTTACGACGTCAGCCTGAACAAGCGTGGCAACGATGGCGTGTTCTACAACAACGCATCGGGCCGCAAAGACCTCAATGGCACCGAGACCATCAGCGGCATGGCCGCCATCGCCTGGTCGCCGACTGATTCACTGGACATCACCGCGCGGGTGATGAAGCAGAAGAGCCGCGACCAGCACTTTGCCGCCGCGCGGCTGGGCAGCAACAACCTCAACTGCTACCTGCCCGAGTACACCGGCGGCCTGTACTTCGGTCTGTACCCGATCCTGGAATCGCGTCGTCGCGGCTACTACTGCGGTGAGCTGAAGGAACCGTCGGACTACGCGCTGAATACCAGGGAATTCGAGACCGCCGGTTATTTCTCCGGCCGCAAGACCGACCTGCTGCGCACCAGCGTGGTGGTCGACTATCTGTTCGCCAACGGTTGGAACCTGACCTCGACTTCGGCGTACAACAAGAGCGAAACCTACGCTGCCAGCGATCAGGATTACAGCGCCATCCGTGGCTACGGCGGTGCGTTCGAAAGCTTCGCCAACAGCGGTGTAAAGAACTGGTCGCAGGACATCCGCCTGACCACCGACCAGAACCTTGCAGTGTCGGGCATGCTCGGCGCGTACTACTACGAGCAGAACGCGCAGCCGGGTTGGGGCGGCGACCTGACCGGCTACACCATCGGTGGCAACAAGGTGGTCACGCCCATCCCGACCAATCCGGACGACCAGACCGTCAACAAGGCGCTCTACGGCCTGATCAACTGGCGCATCAACGACCAATGGACCACCTCGCTGGAAGGCCGCTATGCGCGCGATGAAATCAGCAAGGGCGGCACCGATGTGCGCGTGCTCGGCGCCAACACCTATCGCCAGACATATGCGCTGGACAAGACCTTCAGCAGCTTCACCCCGCGTTGGACACTGAGCTACCAGGCGCGTGAGAACGTCAACCTGTACGGACTGGTCTCCAAGGGCAACAAGCCCGGTGGCTTCAACACCGACGTCTACCGCGCCGACTTCCGCGAAGCCGACCGCGACGCACTGATCGCACGTGGTTTGAACACGTACAAGGAAGAGGAGGCCTGGAACTACGAGCTGGGCATGAAGAGCGATTGGCTGGACGGCACCTTGCGTGTCAATGCCAATATCTACCAGATCGACTGGACCAACCAGCAACTGACCGAGACTGGTCCGGTGATCCGCAAGAACGGCTCGCTGTTCTCCACCAGCTACACCACCAATGTTGGTGAATCGCGCATTCGCGGTTTCGAACTGGAAAGCCAGTGGGCGTTCGCACAGGGTTGGCTGGCCAGCCTGGCGTACTCGTACACCGACGCCGAGATCCTGAAGTTCCTCAGCCAGGACCAGGCCGATCTGTTTTCCAGCAGCAAGGCGCCAACGCTGGCTGATCCGGCCGCCGATGCTGCCGGCGCTACCCTGCCACGCGTGCCCAAGCACAAGGCAACGCTGGGCTTGATGTATGACGGTGCGCTGTCCAATGGTTGGGAATACACCGCCAACATGGATGTGAACTACGAAGGCAAGCGCTACATCCAGGTCGACAACCTGGCCTATATCGGTGCCTCCACCCGCACCAACTTCCGTTTCAGCATCCGCCCGACCGAACAGCTGCAGGTCTCGGCCTACGTGACCAACGCGTTCAACGACCGCACGCTGGAAGACGCACAGCGCACCATCAATCCGGATGCTTACATCGCCGTGCCGGCAGTGCCGCCGTTGACCGGACTGGCGGTGACCAACCTGCGTGATTTTGGTTTGACGCCTTCGCTGCCGCGCATGTACGGCGTTGAGGTCAGTTACAAGTTCTAAGGGTTTGCGTGCGCAGGGAGGGCGCGTCGCGCCCCTCCAGCCTGCGCTTGGTTGGCTTTACCGATACACCATCAGATCGCCATTCCCGCCTGCGCGGGAATGGCGGCATTTGAAGCAAGAAAAAAAGCAACAACGAAGCAAAGCAAAAGCAAGCAACGCAATCTCGCAAACCAGCACCTCCGCAGGCAGAAGCAATGCAACGACGCGATTTCATCAACGGAGTTTCCGCCATGGCCGCACTTTCGCTGCTGCCCAGCATGCTGCATGCCAAGGTGCCTACCAGCGATGTCATCGTCGTCGGCGCTGGCCTGGCAGGTCTGTCTGCCGCCCACGCCCTGGAAGCCGGTGGTGCTCGCGTCACCGTGCTGGAAGCCAATCCGCGTGTTGGTGGCCGTCTGCAGACCGTGGTGCGTAACGGCATCCGTTTTGAAATCGGCGGTGTCGAAGTAGGCACTGCCTACGAGCGCGTACACGCCCATGCCAAGCGCGTCGGTGTCGGCATCGTTCCGCCGTCGGTCGCCTTGCCTACCGCCGCTGGGCTGGGCCTGGCCATCGGCGATACGCTGGTGCCGGCAAAATCGTGGGGCGAAAGCCCGCTCAATAGCTTGCAGGGCCGCGAGCATGGCTTGCTGCCGCCGATGCTGCTGGCCACCGCGATGGCTGAGCTCGGCCTGCCGGCGCTGGACAGCTGGCGCGACCCTGACAATCTCTCGCTGGATATCCCACTGTCACAGTTGATCGCCAGCAAGGGCTGGTCGCCGCAGGCGCTGCAGTGGATGGACATCGGCAACAGTTTCTCTTCGCTGCAGACCATCAGCGCGCTTGATGCACTGCGCCGCGATGCACTGCGCCGGTTCGGCTCCAAGGGCACGGGTTGGGTGCAGGGCGGCAGTCAGGCGCTGCCCGAGGCGATGGCTGCTTCGTTGTCGCAGGCGCCGGTACTCGACGCTCAGGTCACCCGGGTCGAATCCGCGCGCGGCATGCTGGACGTCCGTTGCGCCGATGGCCGCCGCTTCCGCGCCGCGCATCTGGTGCTGGCCCTGCCCAGCGGCCCGCTCAGCCGCATTGCGATTGATCCGGCGCCGCCGGTCGCGCAGCAGGAAGTCTGGTCGGCACGGCGCTCCAACGCCGTCACCACCATCCACCTGCAGCCCACCCGCAAGTTCTGGGAAGACGATGGCCTACCGCTGTCGCTCTGGGGCGATGGCCCGCTGCAGCGCGTGTTTGCCGTGCCTGGTGCCGATGGCCAGATCAACCGCCTGATCGTCTGGCTCAACGGCGCCATGGCCAAGCATGCCGACCAGCTTGACCGCGAGGCCCGCTTCGGCTGGGCCATCAATGCCATGCAGCGGCTGCGGCCGGCGTCCAAGGGCGCGCTGCTGCCGCTGGAGACCCGCAGCTGGGGCAATGATCCCTTGTCCGATGGCGCGTTCTCCGAGATTGCCCCCGGCTATTTCGCTGAAACCCTGCGCTGGGCCAACACCCCGTTCGGGCGCATCCACTTCGCCGGCGAGCAGACCGAGCTGCAGGTTCCGGGCATGGAAGCGGCCGTAACGTCGGGCGAGCGTGCAGCTGCAGCAATTCTTTCGGCCTGATTGAACTACCTTATCCCCTACCTTCCGGGCGCGGATGCGCCTTCCAGAGACAGTAATGAGCCTGAAGACACTGAACCCCTACGATTTGTTCGACGTGCGTTCGCTGCTGAGCGAGGAAGAACGCGCTGTACAGGATTCCGTTGCCCGTTTCACCGATGAGCGCGTGCTGCCGATCATAGGCGACTGCTTCGACCAGGGTCGCTTCCCGACCGAGCTGATCGGCGAGATCGCCCACATGGGCCTGCTTGGCAGCTCGCTGCCGGAACAGTACGGCGGCGCCGGCTTGAACAGCGTCAGCTACGGCCTGATCTGCCAGGAACTGGAGCGCGGCGATTCCGGCATCCGCAGCTTCGTCTCGGTGCAGAGCTCGCTATGCATGTACCCCATTTACGCCTACGGTTCGGAAGAGCAGCGCATGCGCTGGCTACCGGACATGTCGCGCGGCAAGGTGATCGGCTGCTTCGGCCTGACCGAGGCCCATGGCGGTTCCGACCCGGCGGCGATGAAAACCCGCGCGGTGAAGGACGGTGGCGACTGGGTGATCAACGGCTCCAAGATGTGGATCACCAATGGCTCGGTGGCCGATATCGCCATCGTCTGGGCCAATACCGACGAAGGCGTGCAGGGTTTCGTCATCGAGAAGGGCACCCCGGGTTTCACCACCCAGGAAATCAAGCACAAGATGAGCCTGCGCGCCTCGGTCACCGGCGCACTGTTCTTCGACAACGTACGCGTGCCTGACGCCAACCGCCTGCCCAACGTGAAGGGCCTGAAGGGTCCGCTGGGTTGCCTCACCCAGGCCCGCTACGGCATCACCTGGGGCCCGCTGGGCGCCGCGATTGCCTGCCTGGACGAAGTGCTGGCCTATACCAAGGAGCGCATCCTGTTCGGCCGCCCGGTTGCGGCTACCCAGAGCGCGCAGATCAAGATGGCCGACATGGCACGCCGTATCACTGCCGGCCAGTTGCTGGTACTGCAGCTCGGCCGTCTGAAGGACGCCGGGCAGATGCAGCCGCAGCAGGTCTCGCTGGCCAAGTGGAACAACTGCCGCCTGGCCATCGACATCGCCCGCGAATGCCGTGACCTGCTCGGCGGCGCCGGCATCACCACCGAGCACGGTGCGATCCGTCATGCGCTGAACCTGGAGTCGGTGATCACGTACGAAGGCACCGAGACCGTGCACCAGCTGGTGATCGGCCGCGAACTGACCGGCATCAACGCGTTCTGATGATGGACGGCCTGCACAGCACAATGCAGGCCGTCTGCCTGCGGCAGATTCCGCAAGGCTTGCCGCAGCTGCAGGATTTTGAAACGCAGCAGCTGCCGTTGCCGGTTGCCGGTGACGGCCAGTTGTTGGTGCAGGTGCAATGGTTGTCGCTGGACCCGTTCCTGCGCGCGCAGCTTGGTGGCCGCTATGCGTTGCCGTGCCCGCCGCTGGGCAGCATCGTGCCGGGTTATGGCATCGGTACGGTAATCGAAGATCGTAGTGGTCGTTTCGCGTCCGGCAATGTCGTGACCGGCATGACCGGCTGGGCCGAGCAGACCGTACTGGATGCAAACACTACCTCGCTGATCGATGCGACGCTGGCACCGGTCAGTACCGCGGTTGGCGTGCTGGGTATTCCCGGGCTCACGGCGTGGGCCGGTGTGCGCAGAATTCTGCAGCCGAAGGCCGGACAAACCATCCTGGTATCCACCGCCGCTGGTGCGGTTGGCAGCGTTGTTGGCCAGTTGTGCAAGGCTGCAGGTTGCCGCGTGGTTGGCATCGCCGGCAGCGCGCAGAAGTGCGCCATCGTCACGGACGATTTCGGTTTCGACGCCTGTGTCAGTTATCGCGATGCGGATTTCGGCAAGGCCTTGCGCGCAGCCTGCCCGGACGGCATCGATGGCTACTTCGACAATGTCGGTGGCGCCGTGCTGGAAGCGGCGCTGTCGCTGCTGCGTCTGCATGCACGCGTGGTGCTGTGCGGGCTCAGCGATCAGTACAACCGTGCCGAGCGCCCGGCCGGCCCCAATCTCGGGCCGGTGATCGGTGCACGCGCACGCATGGAAGGGCTGGTGGTCTATGACCATCTGGCCGACTTCGCGCAATGCCGCAGCGAACTTGCGCAGATGATCGCCGCCGGCGCGCTGCGCTACCGCGAACATATTCACGACGGGCTGGCCACTGCGCCGGCTGGTTTCATCGGCCTGCTCAATGGCGACAACCTGGGCAAGGCGCTGGTACGGCTCTAAGGAACACGCATGACCCAGATCCAACGCCGCTTCGCTTCCGTCAACGGACGGCAGGTGCACTACCGTATTGCCGGCAGCGGGCCGGCGC
Organism: Stenotrophomonas sp. STEN018; assembly: GCF_056760235.1. Lineage (NCBI taxonomy): Bacteria > Pseudomonadati > Pseudomonadota > Gammaproteobacteria > Lysobacterales > Lysobacteraceae > Stenotrophomonas > Stenotrophomonas sp. STEN018. Next base: position 35,987 of record NZ_JBRREK010000011.1, on the reverse strand, counting down.
TGCTGCTGATCCATCAATCGCCGCAGAATTCGCGGATGTGGGCGGCGATGCAGCAACGCTATGCCGATCGCTATACGGTGATTGCGCCGGATACACCTGGCTTCGGCTATTCCGATGCCTTGCCCGGCAACCCGATGACGATTGCCGAGTTTGGTGCGGCCAGTCTGGAGTTTGCCGACGCCATCGGCCTGCAGCGCTTTGCGGTATTCGGCATGCATACCGGCGGGCTGATAGCGACCTGGTTGGCCTGGGCTGCGCCCGAGCGTGTTGCCGCGTTGATGGTGGATGGTTATGCGGCTTTCACTCCGGCAGAAAGCGCATTGTATGGTGATGCCTATCTGCCGCCCTTCGTGCCGCAGTGGGATGGCTCGCACCTGCGTTGGCTGTGGTCGCGCATGCGCGAGCAGAAGTATTACTTCCCGTGGTACGACGGCCGCGCCGAAGCGGCGATGACGATACCGCCACAGACCACTGAAAGCACCCGCGAAACGGTGATGGATGTGCTGGATGTCGGCGACACCTATCGCGCCGGTTATGCGGCGGCGTTCCGCCACAACGATCACTTCTGGCTGCAGCAGCTGCAGATGCCATCGTGGCTGGTCTACCGCCACGGCGATCCGCTGTTGGCGCACAAGCCGCGTCTGCATGATCTTCCCGTCAACGTCACCGTGGTTGAAGAGCCTGCAGGCATCCCGGCGATGCTCGACAGCATGGATGCGTGGTTGGCGCAGACCTTGGCTGCCGAGCCGGCCTTCGTTGCTGGCAGCGCTGCTGCAGCGGCGAACAACAGCTGGCAGCGACGCATCATCGCCACCGCCAGCGGCGACATGGCGGTATGGGAGCGGGCAGGGCAGGGCCAGCTGCGGCTATGCCTGCATGCGCCCGGCACCCGGCCGCTGGTGCCGCAACAGCTTGATGTCGATGACAGCGCGTGCGTGCTGCCGGATCTTCCCGGCCACGGCGCGTCCTGTGAAGGTGATGCTGGCTTGGATGCCGCCAGCATGGTCGCGGCCTTGTTGGACGCATTGCGCGAAAGCGCCGAGCTGCCGGTGCTGATCGAGGCGCATGGCGCTGCTGCTGGTTACGTTCCTGCGCTGGTGGATGCGCTGGGCGCGCGTGTCAGCGAAGTCGTGCTGCATTCGCCGTGGCTGCTCAACGTTGAAGAACAGGCGCTGCTGCTGCAGAACCTGCCGACTACCGTCATCGACCGCGCGGGCGGCTATCTCTGCGATGCCTGGCAATGGGAGCGCGAGCGCCACCTGTTGTGGCCGTGGCTGGCGCCAAGCGCTGCTGCGCGCCGCCGCGTGGACGCACCTGCGCCTGCGTTGGTGCATGCCAATGTTGTTGAACTGCTGCGCCTTGGCAGTCGCCTGCATGGCCTGCTGCGCGACGTCACCGCGTCGGACCTGGCAGCGCGCCTGCGCGCCTTGCCGGTACCGCTACGTGTGATCACTGATACCGAATCCGATTACCAGGGGCGCGCTGCCGCCCTGTCTGCCTGAGCCGAAGGACCCCCATGAGCAACGACACCGCAACCGCCGTCATCGCCACGCTGCAAGCCAGCTGGGGTGGCAGCATCGTCACCGATGCCAGCGAGCTTGAGTACTACGCCACCGACGTCTATTCACAGGGTAAGCCGCTGCTTGCGGTGTTGCGTCCGAATGACGCGCAGCAGCTGGCCGCTGCGGTCAAACAACTTACCGACGCCGGTGTTGCGGTGATCGCGCGCGGCGGCGGCATGAGCTATACCGGCGGCTATACCGCCGCACAGAGCTCCAGCGTATTGGTGGATACCAGTTCGTTGGACAGGATCGTCGAGATCAATCTTGAAGACGCCTACGTCGTGGTCGAAGCCGGTGTCACCTGGCGTGCCCTGAAGGATGCGCTGGATACCAAGGGCGTGCGTACCCCGTATTTCGGGCCGATGTCCGGCTCGCATGCCACGGTTGGCGGCGGCATGTCGCAGGGCGCGATCTTCCACGGTACCGCGCGCTACGGCTGCTCGGCCGATGTGGTGTTGGGCCTGCAGGTAGTCACTGCCAATGGCGACATCCTCACCACCGGCTCGGCCGCGGCTGCCAACACCACGCCGTTCTTCCGCTGGTATGGCCCGGACCTGACCGGCCTGTTCCTGGGCGATTGTGGCCTGCTCGGCATCAAGACCCGGATCGTGCTCAAGCTCATCCCCAAGCATGCGCATATCGACTATCTGTCCTGGCAGTTTCCGACTGCCGAAGGCCTGTTCGGCGCACTCGGTGTGCTCTCACGCCACGGACTGGCCAGCGAAACCGCGGCCTTCGATCCGGCCCTGACCCGCGTGCGCATGCGCCGCGCCGGTCTGTCGAGTGACGTCAAGGCACTGACCAATGTGATCAAGAAGGGCGGCCTGATCTCCGGCCTGAAGCTGGCGGTGAAGGGCCGCGACATCGTCGATCAGGAGCAGTTCTCGCTGCACATCACCCTTGAGGGCGACAGTGCCGCGGAAGTGGCCGACCGGGTCGCGCGTGCGCGCAAGCTGGTGGCTGAGTTCGGTGAAAGTATCGAGCCTTCGATCCCCAAGATGATGGCTGCCAACCCGTTTGCTGCCTGGAACTCGATGCTGGGCCCGCAGGGCGAGCGCTGGGCGCCGGTGCATGCGCTGGTGCCGCACTCCAAGGCCAGCAGCATGTTCAACGCGCTGCAGGCGCTGTTCGCCCGTGAGCAGGAAACCATGGACAAGCACGGCATCTTCATCGGCACCCTGCTGTCCAGCGTGGGCGCGCAGACCGTGGTGATCGAGCCCTGCATCTACTGGCCGGACAGCCACAATGCATTCCACCAGCGCACGGTTGATGCCGATCACCGCGAGCGTATCGGTTGCCCGGGTGAACACCTGCAGGCCCGCGCCGCCGCCGACACGCTCAAGCGGCAGATCGCCGACACCATGCGCGCGCATGGCGCGGCCAACCTGCAGCTGGGCAAGTTCTACGACTACCGCGCCGGCCGCGACCCGGCCGCGTTGGCGGTGCTGGACGCCGTCAAGGCCCAGCTCGACCCCAAGGGCCTGATGAACCCCGGCGTGCTCAGCCGCTAAGGAAGCCTGAGCCCCTCTCCCCCCGGGAGAGGGGTTGGGGAGAGGGTAGGCGCAGCCTGTCGGGCAAACCGCCATCACCCCAATAACCCCCAACCCACGGCCAGGCCCAACGCCTGGCCGTTCGCGTAGGTGCCGCTGCAACTGTCCAGCCTGAACCCTCCGTGCTTCCATGACTGGCCGGTTTCCGTACCATCGGCAACAATATGCCGGCCTGATCCCACCCGGACGGCCCACGTTCGATGTAGATCGAACCGCCACCCGCATCCACCGAGACACCGTGAAAACACCCCAACAACTGCAGGTACTGATAGACGACGGCGTCATCGACGAGGTTCTGCGCCCGCTCAAGAGCGGCAAGGAAGCAGCGGTCTATGTCGTCCGCAGCGGCGATGAAATTCGCTGTGCCAAGGTCTACAAGGACATGGCGCAGCGCAGCTTCCAGCAGCGCGTGCAGTATCAGGAAGGCCGCAAAGTACGCGGCAGTCGTGAGGCCCGTGCCATCGGCAAGGCCAGCAATTACGGCCGCAAGCAGCAGGAAGCGGCCTGGAAGAACACCGAGGTGGACGCGCTGTACCAGTTGCGCGACGCCGGTGTGCGTGTGCCGGAACCATTCGGCTATTTCCATGGCGTGCTGGTGATGGAGCTGGTGACCGACGCCGAGGGCTTCAGCGCCGCGCGGCTGGGCGAAGTGGAGCTCAGCGCCGAGCAGGCCCGTGAGTTCCACGCCGTGCTGGTGCAGCAGGTCAAGCTGATGCTGTGCTGCGGCCTGATCCACGGCGATCTGTCGGCCTACAACGTGCTGGTCGGCCCGGATGGTCCGGTGGTGATCGATTTCCCGCAGGTAGTCAGTGCCGGCGGCAACAACGCCGCCCGCACCATGCTGCTGCGCGACGTCAACAACCTCACCGCCAACCTTGGCCGCTGGGCACCGGAGCTGTTGGAGACCTGGTACGGCGAAGAGATGTGGGAGCTGTTCCAGGCCGGCGAGCTGCTGCCTGACACCGTGCTGACCGGCGAGTTCACCCCGGACGAGCATGCAGTGGACCTGGACAGTGTGCGTCACGCCATCAACGACGCCCGCGAAGAAGCCCTGATCCGCCAGCAAGGCCGCGAAGCCGCCGCCGAAGAAGACTACTGAGGGTAGTGCCGAGCCACGCTCGGCAGAGGCTCTGTAGGAGCGGCGTAAGCCGCGAAGCAGGCTGCGCCCGAAAGGCCACAAAAGCCGACCCCTCCCCAACCCTCCCCTTTGCTGCGCAAAAGGGAGGGAGCAGAAGCATGTAGTGCCGCGCCCCGCGCGGCAGAGGCTCGGTTGGGGCGGCGTAAGCCGCGCAGCAGGCAGCGCCCGCAAGGCCCCAAAAGCCGACCCCCCCCCCCCCCCCCCCCCCCGGGGGCCCCCCGCGCCCCCCCCCACTACGGAGCAGCGCTGGCCTCACTCATCGCCAAGCGATGATTCCTCGCGCGGATCGGCGAGTAGAAAAGAATCATCACCCGCAGCGGAAGTAACCCGCGCAGTACCACCATTACGCAGCTCCCAATGCCAGCTCTCATAGCGGGTAGTGAGGGTGCCGCGTACGTAACAGGGCCCGTGCAGGAAGAAATCATGCTCCTGACGTGGGGTGATCAGCACAGCATGGCGGAAGAACGCACGCAGCTGCTGCGCATCAGGTTTGAATCCATCGCACAGCAGCGCATCGCGCTCATTGTCGACGCCACTGCCGGTGACCACGATGTTCGACAATGCGCCCAACGGGCCTGGGCGAGTTGCGCATGCGCCCAGTAGCAGCACCCCCAGCAACAACAGGCTGCGACCGATCAAGCACGAAGCGCTCGGCGTCGGGATGAAAGCACGGGAGATTCCATTCCTCACGGTGATGTATCCCCTTCGGCCTGCAACTGGTAGTGGCCTGGCGCACCCAGCACCACATTGAACACACGCGGCTCCAGCGAATAGGCATGGACCAGATTGAGCTGCAACGCTGCGTCGCTCAGTACGACGGTGCCGCTTCGGTTGGGACACGACCAGAAGCTGTCCGATGCTTCAGCCAATGGCAGCTTTGCAACCGTCGCGAAGGGCTTTCCGGGTGCCGGTGCGCTCAGCCACTCAATCCAGACGCGGCAGGACACGTGCTCGAAGCCAACATTCTCCAGACGCACCCGATAAACCCCTTGCTGCTGCCCTGACTGCCAATGGCCGGCAGTGACGATGGCCAGCGTTGCAGCCTCATCCGCGGTATCGGCCGCAACAGCCGGCGTAGCCGCAAGCAGCAAGCACAGCAGCATGGAATGACTATTCATGTCAGAGATCGTCCTTGGGAATCGAGTGCGTGCTTCACGCAGGCGTGTACCCGCCCGCGAGCCGATGATAACGAATCAGGACCTTGAATCGGGCTGCCAGCAAGTGGTGGCATGGATGAAGCCATGGCAGCGGAAATCTGGTCCTTCGCAGGAAACCTGGGCGGTAACCCGTGTTGCGTCCTTTGCGAAGCTATAGCAGGCCACAGAGACCTCGCCGTTTACGCTCAATGCTGGCGCTGCAGGTGCTCCGTAACGAAGCGTGAGCGTGCTCTGGAGCAGCTCACGGCAGGGATCGAAGTCCAGCTCCGAACTGAAAACAAGCTGTTCCAGGATATGGTTGGGCTCTTCCGTACATGCCTGCACCAGATCCGTTTCGATATCGAATTCCTGGCCCAGCATGAAACCGTTGAGTAGAGGCATGTGGACCCGACGACCTGCAATTCAAAGATGGCAGGTCGAGTGTATTTGGCGAGGCCAAACTGTGAAAGCGGCCCGGACCGCCGCACGTAGTGCCGAGCCATGCTCGGCAAAGGGCCTTCCAGGCGATTGCAGGAGCGGCGTAAGCCGCGAAGCCGATAGAAGAAGGCGCCAACCGCTACAACCGACTGATCATCTTCAATCGCACCTGCGCCGCCGCCACATCATGTCGCTTTGCCGCCATCACGCATAGATGATCCAGCAATGCCTGCGGCTGCAGCAGCAATGGATCGCCTTGATCCAGACGCAGTGCCAGATGCCCCCACCAGAACGGGTGGCCATCCAGATAGATTTCATAACCGACGATGTAGCGATGCGCATCCATCTCAGGTGCCTACATGTACGCGGTCGCCGACATCGCTGCAGCACAGGTGTTCCAGTGCCAGCTCCATGGCCAGCACATAGCTTTGCGCACAGTAGCCCTGGGCGATGCCAAGACGATGGCCAAGATGTTCCGGCAGGCAGGACTGCGGCGCATCGCTGGCGTCCTCGTGAACTTCCACGTAGACATTGCGCAGGCGCGGCAGTAGGCGCTGCAGGCGCAGGCTGTGCACGCAGGCCGCCGGTGCGAGCAGGATCACGTCGTCCGGGTTGTGGTCGGCCGCGCAGAGTGAGTCCAGCAGCTCCTGTTCAGAGCGGCAGTTGCGCTGCGCCACGCTGATGCCGACATCGAGTGCGCGATGCACCAAGGCATTCATGACCGGGCTTGGCAGCGGCACAGCAGCCTGCAGCTGCGCATCACTGGCATCGGGCCCACGTACGATGAAGATCGCCATGGCTCAGGCACCCTGTCCGTTGCTGAGCAGGCGGGTGGTGATCGCCAGCGACAAACGTCGCGCTTCGTCGGTGCCGGTACTGCAGACCACCACCGCGGTGGCCGCATGGTGGGGATGCAGATGGGTTTCCAGCGTATCGGCATCATTGCTGGCGATTTCTATATACGGCGCCGGCAGGGCGTCCAAGGCGTTGCACACAGTGCGGCCATGCAATGCCCATTGCGTATCGTCGGTGGCGCTGTTTTCAATCAGCACCCAGTCCGGCGCTTGCTGACGCGCGTTGTGCAGGCATTGGGCCAGCGCCGGCAGTGAGCCGCAGTGCAGGCAATGCAGTGGCTGTCCGGCGAGTTGTGCAGGCAGCAGGGACGCATCCGGCACTGCTGGGTTGCGGGTATGCCGGATCAGTAAAACGCTCATGTAGCACCACGTTCAAGCGCCATGCGGCGCGGTGGTGCCACGATGCGCCGCTGCGGCATCAAATCGCCATGGTGGGTGGGCGCGGCGGCGTAAAGTCTGCGTAGCAAAGCTTACGGTCGGGGTTCGGCAGTCGCTGGGAACTTCGACCGGCCTTGGCGGTCAGTTGGCTAACCCCGGAGTTGGTGATTGGCCATGAATGAGACCGCGTCCGTTGCATCGCCGCATCCTGCCGTGGCCTGGATGCGCCGCGAAGTACTGCCCTTGCTGGTGATGTTGCTGCTGCTGTTCGCCGCCCGCGACAGCCTGGCCAATCACTACCAGGTGCCCAGCGGCTCAATGCAGCCGACCCTGCAGCCAGGTGACCGGGTGGTGGTGGATATGCGTGCGTATGGCCTGCGCCTGCCGTTCACCGATGTGCAGCTGCTGGCAGGGCAGGCACCGCAGCGTGGTGATGTGGCGATATTTGATTCCCCGGCCGATGGCACGCGGCTGATCAAGCGGGTGGTCGCCGTCGCTGGTGATCGTGTGCAGCTGCATGATGGCTATCTGTCCATCAATGAGCAGCCGTTGCGCCAGGACGTGGCACGGGAGATGTTCGGCAATAAGCAGGTGCAGCTGGATCTGAGTGATGGCGGTGGCCCTGACATCAACGGCATCACCATTCCGGCCGGCAAACTGCTGGTGGTGGGTGACCATCGCGGTAACAGTTTTGATGGTCGCTTCTTCGGGCTGGTGGATGCCGATACGGTCTATGGCAAGGCGCTGGCGGTGTATTGGCGGCGCGGGGAAGGGCCGGAGTGGCGGCGGTTGTAGCTATCGATGGCGAAGAAAAAACCGGCACGGAGACGTGCCGTTTTTTTTGGCCTTTGTTTTTTTCTTTTGTGGGAGCGGTGTCAGCCGCGAAGCTGTGATCAATACAGCCATCTTTCTGTTTGCCATTGCATCCATGCAGTTCGCCGGCACCACTGGCTTCGCGGTTGACACCGGCCCCACAAAGTCCTTGCTGTATTGGTAATACCAATTGTCCTCACTAACCCTATGGTCTAATAGGATCTTCGCGGAAACGGCGATTCAATCGCGTCTCGCTGGTCGAGTTGCTTGGATAGTGGTAATACCAATATTCACGACCACGGCAACCCCACCTGCGGGTGGGCCGCCTTTCGCCTTTGACGAGAACCTGCATGCAGCCCTGGGAACAACTGTACGACCCCGCTGGTAACCTCTGGCTGTCCAGCCTGATCGCGCTGTTGCCGATCGCTTTCTTCTTCGTCGCCCTGGCCGTGCTGCGCATGAAGGGCTGGCTGGCCGGCACCATCACCGTCGCCATCGCGCTGGCGGTTGCGCTGCTGTTCTATCGCATGCCGGTGTCGCAGGCCCTGGGCGCAGCCGGGTTCGGCTTCCTGTACGGGTTGTGGCCGATCGCCTGGATCATCATCGGTGCGGTGTTCCTGTACAAAATCGCGGTCAAGACCGGCCAGTTCGCCATCATCCGCGCCTCGATCCTGTCGGTGACCGAAGACCAGCGCCTGCAGATGCTGATGGTCGGCTTTGCCTTCGGCGCCTTCCTCGAGGGTGCGGCCGGCTTTGGTGCACCGGTGGCGATCACCGCCGCGTTGCTGGTTGGCTTGGGCTTCAAACCGCTGTACGCCGCCGGCCTGTGCCTGATCGTCAACACCGCCCCGGTGGCGTTCGGTGCGATGGGCATCCCGATCATCGTCGCTGGCCAGGTCACCGGGCTGGATGCGTTCGAGATCGGACAGATGGCCGGACGCCAGCTGCCGTTCCTGACCATCATCGTGCTGTTCTGGATCATGGCCATCATGGATGGCTGGCGCGGCATCAAGGAAACGTGGCCGGCAGTGTTGATCGCCGGTGGTTCCTTCGCCATCGCGCAGTACCTGACCTCGAACTTCATCGGTCCGGAGCTGCCGGACATCACCGCGTCGCTGGCTTCGCTGGTGTGCCTGACGTTGTTCCTGCGCCGTTGGCAGCCCAAACGCATCTTCCGCTTTGAAACCGAAGCCAGTGCTGATGCTGCCGCACAGGCATCGGCTGCACCGCGTTACAGCGCTGGTCAAATCGCCAAGGCGTGGTCGCCGTTCCTGATCCTCACTGCGATGGTGACGTTGTGGAGCATCAAGCCATTCAAGGCCTTGTTCGCTGGCGGCGGCCCGCTGGAAAGCTGGGTATTGAAGCTACCGGTGCCGGGCCTGGACCAGCTGGTGCAGAAGATGCCGCCGATCGTGAACGCGCCCACCGCCTACGAGGCCGTGTACAAATTCGATGCGTTCTCGGCCACCGGCACCGCGATCATGCTGGCGGCGGTGATCGCCATCATCTACCTGCGCATGCCGGTGCGTGCGGCGGTACGCACCTTCGCTGAGACCGTCAATGAGCTGAAGATGCCGATCTACTCGATCGGCATGGTGCTGGCGTTCGCCTTCATTGCCAACTACTCCGGCTTGTCGGCGACCTTGGCACTGGCGCTTGCACATACCGGCAAGGCCTTCACCTTCTTCTCGCCGTTCCTGGGCTGGCTGGGCGTGTTCCTGACCGGTTCGGATACCTCGTCCAATGCCTTGTTCTCGGCCTTGCAGGCGACTACCGCGCAGCAGATTGGTGTGTCCGAAGTGCTGCTGGTCGCCGCCAACACCACCGGCGGCGTCACCGGCAAGATGATCTCGCCGCAGTCCATCGCCATTGCCTGTGCGGCGGTGGGTTTGGCCGGCAAGGAATCGGACCTGTTCCGCTTCACCGTCAAGCACAGCCTGATCTTCACCGTGATGGTCGGCCTGATCACCACCGCGCAGGCCTATTGGTTCACCTGGATGATTCCCTGAGCCATGGCCGCGCGCATCCGCCAACGCCGAGCAGCTTCGGGCCACAATGTCGGCATGAGTACGCAACGTATTTCCGACAAGGTGGCCGCGCAGCTGCGCGTGCTGGTGGACGAACAACAACTGCAGCCGGGTGACCGGCTGCCTTCCGAGCGCGCACTGGCAGTGCAGCTCGGAGTCTCGCGCACCGCGCTGCGCGAAGCGATTGCCCAGCTCGGCAGCCAGGGCCTGCTGGTGGCACGGGTTGGCGGTGGCACCTATGTGGCCGAGCCGGCTGCACGTGCGCGTCAGGCCCTGGATGAACCGCTGGTGCCGTATCTGCCGCTGTTCCAGGGCGATCCGGAATACCGTTTCGATGTGCTGGAGATCCGTCACGCGCTGGAAGGCGCTACCGCGTGGCATGCCGCGCTGCGTGCAACCGACGAGGACCGCGCACGTATCGCGCAGGCCTTCCAGACCATGATGGATGCGCATGGCAAGGACGATCCGGGCGGCGAAGCGCGTGCCGACGCCGCTTTCCATCTGTCCATCGCCGAGGCCTCGCACAATCTGGTGTTGCTGCAGGTGATGCGCGGCCTGTTCGAGCTGCTGCAGACCAATATCTCGCAGAGTCGTGAAAAGCTCTACACCGCATCAACGACCTTTTCTCCCCTGTCCGACCAGCACCGCGAAATGATGGATGCAGTGCTGGCTGGCGACCCCGAGCGTGCGCGTGCCGCAGCGCATACCCATCTTGAGTTCGTGCACACAACGCTGCGCACGCTCGATGAAGACGAGGCGCGACGTGCCCGTGCTTCGCGGCTTCCTTCCCCCCACGGTTGACCCATGATCATCTCCGCCTCCACCGATTACCGTGCGGCCGCGCAGCGTCGTCTGCCGCCGTTCCTGTTCCACTACATCGATGGCGGCGCGTATGCCGAACACACGCTTAAACGAAATGTTTCCGACCTGTCCGACATCGCGCTGCGCCAGCGCATTCTGCGCGACATGTCTGATCTGAGCCTGGAAACCGAGCTGTTCGGCGAGAAGCTGGCGATGCCGGTTGCGCTGGCACCGGTCGGCCTGACCGGCATGTATGCACGCCGCGGCGAGGTGCAGGCGGCACGTGCGGCGGACAGTCACGGCATTCCCTTCACCTTGTCGACGGTGTCGGTGTGCCCGATCGAGGAAGTGGCGCCGGCGATCAAGCGGCCGATGTGGTTCCAGCTGTATGTGCTGCGCGACCGTGGCTTCATGCGCAATGCGCTGGAGCGCGCGCAGGCAGCCGGCGTCACCACGCTGGTGTTCACCGTCGACATGCCGGTGCCGGGCGCGCGCTATCGCGATGCGCACTCGGGCATGAGCGGCCCGAATGCCGGCATGCGTCGCATTGGGCAAGCGATGACCCATCCGCGTTGGGCCTGGGACGTTGGCCTGTTCGGCCGTCCGCATGATCTTGGCAATATCTCCGCCTATCGCGGCAGCCCAACCGGGCTGGAGGATTACATCGGTTGGCTGGGCAACAACTTCGACCCGTCGATCTCGTGGAAGGACCTGGAATGGATCCGCGAGTTCTGGAAGGGGCCGATGGTGATCAAGGGCATCCTCGATCCGGAAGATGCGCGCGATGCGGTGCGCTTTGGCGCCGACGGCATCGTGGTCTCCAATCATGGCGGCCGCCAGCTTGATGGCGTGCTGTCCACCGCACGCGCCTTGCCGGCGATTGCCGATGCAGTGCAGGGCGATCTGAAGATCCTCGCCGACTCGGGTATCCGCACCGGCCTGGACGTGGTGCGCATGCTCGCACTCGGTGCTGACAGCGTGCTGCTCGGCCGCGCCTTCGTCTACGCGCTTGCCGCGCAGGGCGAGGCCGGGGTGGCCAACCTGCTGGATCTGATCGCCAAGGAGATGCGCGTGGCGATGACGTTGACCGGCGCCCGCCGCATTGCCGATATCAGCCGCGACTCGCTGGTCAATCTGGCATGAGTGCGAACGAGGCACTGTTGGCGCAGCTGCGCGCAGCCGTTGGCGACACGCATGTATTGACTGGCGACAAGGCAACCCGGCGCTTCCGCAAGGGCTATCGCTTCGGTGATGGCGCCGTGCTGGCGGTAGTGCGCCCGGGGACGTTGCTGGAAATGTGGCGCGCCCTGCAGGCAGCCGTGCAGGGTGGCGCGGCAATCATCCTGCAGGCAGCCAATACCGGCCTGACCGGCGGCTCGACGCCGGATGGCAACGACTATGGTCGACCGATCGTGCTGATCAGCACGCTGCGGCTGACCGGCGTGCAGTTGCTTGATGAAGGCCGGCAGGTGTTGTGCCTGCCCGGCGCCACGCTGGATCGCTTGGAGCAGACCTTGGCGCCCTTGGGGCGCGAGCCACATTCGGTGATCGGCTCCTCGTGCATCGGCGCCTCGGTGCTGGGCGGTGTCTGCAACAACTCCGGTGGCTCGCTGGTGCGACGTGGTCCGGCCTATACCGAGATGGCGCTGTATGCGCAGGTTGATGGCGTGGGGTGCTTGCAACTCGTTAATCATCTCGGCATCGCCTTGGGTGATACGCCGGAAGAGATCCTGCAGCGTCTGCAGGTCGGCGATTACCGGCCCGCCGATGTGCGCGTTGATGGCGAGCGCGCCGGCTCCGATCCGCGTTACGCGGAGCAGGTAAGGCAGGTGGACGCGGCAACACCTGCGCGTTTCAATGCCGACCCCAGTCGTCACTACGAAGCCGCAGGGTCGGCCGGCAAGCTGGCGGTGTTCGCGGTGCGACTGGATACCTTCGCCAAGGAAGCGGCCGAGGTGTTCTATATCGGCAGCAACCGCACCGACAGCCTTACCGCGATCCGCCGCCAGCTGCTGACCGGCTTCGAGCGCGTGCCGATCTCGGGCGAATACATTCACCGCGTCGCCTATGACATCGGCGAACGTTATGGCAAGGACACCTTCCTGCTGATCGATAAGCTCGGCACTGCGCGCGTACCGGCGGCCTTCGCCTTGAAGAGCCGGGTTGATGGATGGTTCGAGCGCTTGGGGCTGCGCGGCGTTACTGATCATGCGCTGCAGCTGCTGACCAGGCTGTTGCCTTCGCATCTGCCAAAGCGCATGGGTGAGTTCCGCCAGCGCTATGAGCACCATCTGCTGATCAAGGTATCCGCACAGGATGCGGCTGCGACGGAAAGCTGGTTGCGTGATTTCTTTGGTGAGCATGAAGGTGGTTACTTTCACTGCACGCCTGACGAAGGTCGCAAAGCCTTCCTGCACAGATTCGCCGTGGCCGGTGCCGCGGTGCGCTATCGCGAAGTGCATCGCGCGCAGGTTGAGGACATTGTTGCACTGGATATCGCCCTGCGCCGCGACGACCGTGACTGGTTCGAACAGCTGCCGGCCGAGCTGGATGCGCGCTTGCTGCACAAGCTCTATTACGGGCACTTCCTGTGCCATGTTTTTCACCAGGACTACATCGCGCGCAAGGGCGAAGACCCGATGGCGATCGAGCATGCGATGTGGAAGCTGCTGGATGAGCGCGGCGCCGAGTACCCGGCCGAACACAATGTTGGCCATCTTTATCCGGCCAAGCCTGCGCTGGCGCAGTTCTACCAGCAGCTGGACCCGAGCAATACCTTCAATCCAGGTATAGGCCAGACCAGCAAGCAGCCGGGTTGGAAGGGCTGTGATTGCGCGGGGCACTGAAGCGCTGAAGCGCAAGGGGTTCGCTTACGCCCCTCTCCCGCGAGCGGGAGAGGGGTTGGGGTGAGGGGGGAGCTTCTAGCCAGAAAAGCAAAGGCTCCCCTCATCCGCCCTTCGGGCACCTTCTCCCGCAAGGGGGGAGAAGGGATGCCTGCGCTCATTCGCTCGTTGGCTGGGGTTCCACGCTCGCTGAGCCAATACGCCTTGAGTGCCAATCCGTAAACGGTGCACTCGTCATTCCCGCCTGTGCGGGAATGACGGCGGAAAGGCCAAAATCCAAGGCAAAGGCAAAAAGGCCCCAAACCCGAACCCTACCGCTCCGAATGCCCCGTATCGTCGTACTGCCTCGGCGCAAACAGATCCGGCTGGATCAGCTCCACAAATGCCCGCGCCTGCGGCGACAACACCTTGCCTCGCCGCACCACCACGCCGTAACTGCGCGCAGGGAAGTAGTCACTCATCGCCCGCGTCGCCAGCTTGTCGCGGTCGCCATCGTTCAAGCACAGGGCGGTGACGATGCTGATGCCCATGCCCATAGCGACGTATTGCTTGATTACTTCCCAGCCGCCCACTTCCAGCGCCACCGTGTAGGGCACGCGGTGTTGTTGGAACACCAGGTCGACCAGCCGCCAGGTGATCTGCCGGCGTGGCGGCAGGATCAGCGGCCATGGCGACAGGTCTTCCAGACTCAGGTTTTTCTTCTTCGCCAGCGGGTGGTCGGGCGGGGTGATCAGTACCTGGTCGAAACGGTAGACCGGCGCGTAGCTGAGGTCGGCGGGCACATCCATCATCGAGCCGATGGCCAGATCGGCAGCATCGCTGCGCAGCAGATCGGTGCCATCAGCGCTGATCGCGTTGTGCAGGGTCAGGCGTACGTCCGGGTGCAGTCTGCGGAAGTTTTCGACGATCTTTGGTAGGAGATACAAGATAGTCGACGAATTTGCGGCGATATTGAGCTCGCCAGCGTCCAGTCCGCTGACCTTCTCGCGGAAGCGCGGCAGTAGCCCGTCCAGGCTTTCCACCAGTGGCTGCGCCATGTCGTACAGCAGCTGGCCTTCGCGGGTAGGCACCAGGCGGCGCCCACTGCGCTCGAAAAGCACCACTCCCAGCTCCCGCTCCAGCGCCTGCAGCTGCAGGCTCACCGCCGGTTGGCTGACAAAAAGTGCTTCCGAGGCACGCGAAACCGAGCCCAGGCGCACCGTCTGCAGGAATGCCCGCAGCGGCTTGAGCCGGTCAGACTTGTAGGAAAAACGCGGGGTTACGGGCGGCTTGGTGGGCATGTTGAGACAAGTATTAGCACAACTTATAGATAACATTGCAAAAACTGTTTTGTTAAATACCTACCTGCGGCCGCACGTTGGAGTCCCCGACATACGCAGGTACCTCCGATGTCCGCCGTCGCCCACGCAGTCGCCACGCCGCAGTCCGCTCCCCGCCCGACCCCGGGCATCACCCTGACCACCCAGTTGGCCGGCCAGTCCGCGCTGCTGCCGGCCGGCGTGCTGGGCCTGCTCGTATCGCTGCACCGTGCGGTCGAGCCGGGCCGGCAGGCACGGCTGGCTGCCCGCCGCGAGCGCCAGGCCTTCTTCGACCAGGGCGGGCTGCCGGATTTCCGTGCCGATACCCGTGGCATCCGTGAGGAGGACTGGAGCGTTGCGCGGATTCCGGCCGCGCTGCAGGACCGCCGCGTCGAGATCACTGGCCCGACCGACCCGAAGATGGTCATCAACGCGCTGAACTCCGGCGCCAAGGTGTTCATGGCCGACTTCGAGGACTCGACCTCGCCGACCTGGCGCAATGTGCTGGCCGGCCAGCAGACGCTGAAGGCGGCGGTGCGCGGTGATCTGGATTTCACCGCGCCGGCCACCGCCAACGGCCCGGGCAAGCACTACACGCTGCGCCCGGCCGACGAGCAGGCGGTGCTGATCGTGAGGCCGCGTGGCTGGCACCTGGATGAGAAGCACGTGCTGGTCGATGGCCAGCCGATCGCCGGCGGCCTGTTCGATGCGGCGCTGTTCGCCTTCCACAACGCGCAGACCCTGATGGACAAGGATCGCGGCCCGTACTTCTACCTGCCAAAGCTGCAGTCGATGGAAGAGGCGGCGCTGTGGGAGACCGCGCTGTCGCACATCGAAGGCATGCTGTGCCTGCCGCATGGGCAGATCAAGGTCACCGTGCTGATCGAGACACTGCCGGCGGTGTTCGAGATGGATGAGATCCTGTACGTGCTGCGCGATCGCATCGTCGGCCTGAACTGCGGGCGCTGGGACTACATCTTTTCCTATCTGAAAACCTTCCGCCGCCACGCCGACAAGGTGCTGCCCGAGCGCGGCCAGGTGACGATGACCCAGCCGTTCCTGAAGGCTTATTCGGAACTGTTGATCAAGACCTGTCATCGCCGTGGCGCGCACGCGATGGGCGGCATGGCCGCACAGATTCCGATCAACAACGATGCCGCCGCCAACGAGCAGGCGATGGCACGGGTGCGCGCCGACAAGCTGCGCGAAGTCACCGCTGGCCACGACGGCACCTGGGTGGCGCACCCGGCGCTGATTCCGGTGGCGCGCGCCATCTTCGATGAGCACATGTCTGGTCCCAATCAGCATCACGTGCTGCGCCGTGATGTGCAGGCCAACCGCGATGAGCTGATCGCGCCATGCAGCGGCACTGTTACCCGTGCCGGTTTCGAGAACAACGTCGAGGTCTGCGTGCGCTATCTGGCCGCTTGGCTGGACGGCAATGGCTGCGTGCCCATCCACAACCTGATGGAAGACGCCGCCACCGCCGAGATCAGCCGCAGCCAGATTTGGCAGTGGCTGCATGCGGGCAACCAGCATCTGGACGACGGCACCGCGATTGATTTCGCGCTGCTGGCCAGCAGCTTGCGCTCCTTGCCGGCGCGCCTTGGCGATACCTCCGCGCTGTCCGGTGGCAGCCGCATCACCCAGGCCATAGGCCTGCTCGACCAGCTCAGCCGCGCCGACGAGCTGACCGACTTCCTGACCTTGCCTGCCTACCGGCAGATCGATTGACCCTTCCCCTTACGTACGCACCACTTTGAGGACGAAACGATGAGCAGCTACCAGCAACAGATCGCCGCCCTGCAGCAGGACTGGGATACCAACCCGCGGTGGAAGGGTTTGAAGCGCACCTACAGCGCCGCCGACGTGGTGCGCCTGCGCGGCAGCGTGCAGCCGGAACACACCTTGGCCAAGCGCGGCGCCGAGCGCCTGTGGGAGCTGGTCAATGGGGCTTCGAAGAAGGGTTACGTCAATGCCTTCGGTGCGATCAGCGCCGGCCAGGCGATGCAGCAGGCCAAGGCCGGGCTGGAAGCGGTATACCTGTCCGGTTGGCAGGTGGCCGCCGACGGCAATACCTCCGAAACCATGTACCCGGACCAGTCGCTGTACGCCTACGACTCGGTGCCGACCATGGTCCGCCGCATCAACAACACCTTCCAGCGCGCCGATGAGATCCAGTGGAAGAACATCATCGACGGCAAGGTCAAGGCCGAGGATGCGATCGATTTCTTCCTGCCCATCGTTGCCGATGGCGAGGCCGGCTTCGGCGGCGTGTTGAATGCCTATGAGCTGATGAAGAACATGATCGTAGCCGGTGCCGCTGCGGTGCACTTCGAGGACCAGCTGGCGGCGGTGAAGAAGTGCGGCCACATGGGCGGCAAGGTGCTGGTGCCCACCCAGGAGGCGATCCAGAAACTGTCCGCCGCGCGCTTGGCGGCAGATGTGCTGGGCGTGCCGACCATCGTGCTGGCGCGTACCGATGCCGAGGCCGCCAACCTGCTGACCAGCGACTTCGACCCGAACGACACCCCGTTCATTACCGGCCAACGCACCGCCGAGGGCTTCTACAAGGTCAAGAACGGCCTGGAGCAGGCGATCAGCCGCGGCGTCGCCTACGCTCCGCACGCCGACCTGGTGTGGTGCGAAACCGGCACCCCGGACCTGGGCTTCGCCCGCGAGTTCGCCCAGGCCGTGCATGCCGCCAGCCCCGGCAAGCTGCTGTCCTACAACTGCTCGCCCTCGTTCAACTGGAAGAAGAACCTGGACGACAAGACCATCGCCAGGTTCCAGGACGAGCTGGCCGCGCTGGGCTATAAGTACCAGTTCATCACCCTGGCCGGCATCCACATCAACTGGTTCAACACCTTCAAATTCGCCCACGACTACGCCCGTGGCGAGGGTATGCGCCACTACGTGGAGCAGGTGCAGGAGCCGGAATTCGCTGCCCGCGACAAGGGCTACACCTTTGTCTCGCACCAGCAGGAAGTGGGCGCAGGCTACTTCGACGATGTGACCACGGTGATCCAGGGCGGTGCCTCCAGCGTGACCGCGCTGACCGGGTCCACCGAGGAAGAGCAGTTTCAGGCTGAAGTGGCCGCCTGAGGGCGCTGACAAGGTCGTTTTCGAGGGGCTCTTACGAGCCCCTTCTTTTTTTTTGGATAGTCCAGCGTCAAACGGTGTAAGGGATCACAAAACCGATTATTTTGGTGATAGGCTCGCGAGATTACTCGTCTCACATGGACGAGCAGTCCATGAGGCAGGGAATGAGCGGCATGGGAACAGGGGGTTTGGCACTGGAGTCTGAACTTTCCGTCGCTACGTCGGCGGGAAGCGCGGTGCTGCGTGCGCAATTGTCACCGGTGGAATTTGCACTTTTTGCCCAGTACGGCGTTCGCCGCACACTGCAGGCCGACCAGGTGCTGTTCCGCCGTGGCGATCTGGGCAGCTCGATGTTCATCATTGTCAGCGGTACCGTCAGCCTGGACTTCGGTGCCGGTCTGGCGCCCAAGCCCATGGGCAGCAACGACTTCTTTGGCGAACTCGGGCTGTTGATCGAGCGCCACCCGCGTTCCTGCGATGCGCGCGCCAACTGCGACAGCGTGCTGCTGGAAATCACCCATGCCAACTTCCATCGGCTGATCGACCAGGATCCGGCGATGGTGGTGTTCTTCCTGCGCCGCACCTTGTCGCGGGTGGTCTCCAGCGAGCAACGCCTGATTGCCCAGCTCAGTCGCCGTAATCACGAGCTGGAAACCGCGCTGGGCAATCTCTACAGCGCCAACCATGAGCTGCACCACACCCGCGAGCTGGTCTACAGCGATGACCTGACCGGGCTCAGCAACCGCCGTGCGCTGACCGCCTATCTGCAGAAGTCACATCGCTCCGGTCATCGCCCACAGGGTCTCTTGTTGCTGGACTGCGACGATTTCAAGGGTCTGAACGACTCTTACGGCCACCTTGCGGGTGACCACGCCTTGCAGTGTTTCGGGCGCATTCTCGCCTCGGTGACCGGCAAGGACGATATCGCCTGCCGTCTTGGCGGCGACGAGTTCTGCGTACTGCTGATGAAAGCGGACGCGCAGAGCTTGCCGCGCACTGCTGATTTCGTGCTGGAAGCGATGCGCCATTTGATCGCCTATCCCGGCGCAACGGTCGGCGCCTGCTCGCTGAGCGTTGGCATGGTGCTGATCGATGAGGACCATCATTGGAACGATGCTTATTCGCGCGCTGATCAAGCGCTGTACCTGGCAAAGCGTGAAGGTGGTAATCGCGCGCAATGGTTCCTGGAGCAGTCCGGTGACCACGACTAGCCCGGCATAACGCATGACCAGCGAGACTGACGCGCTCTCGTCCGATCGCCAGCTCAAGACGCTGGTTCTCACCGACCTTTGTGACTCGGTGGAGCTGACGGCACGCATTGGCGACGCGGCAGCCGCTGAGCTGTTCCGCACCCTGGACGTGCGTGCACTGCAGCTGTTGCAGCGTTGGAAAGGTCGGCTCATCGACCGTTCCGATGGCATGTTTCTGCTGTTCGACGTGCCTGCCCAAGGCCTGGGTTTTGCCTTGGACTACCTGGATGCGCTGGGCGAGATAGGCAGTGAGCGCAAGCTGCCGCTGCAGGCGCGGGTTGGCATCCATGTAGGCGACGTGCTGTTCTGGCGCAACGATGAGGATGCAGTTGCCGCTGGTGCCAAGCCAGTGGATGTGGAAGGCGTGGCCAAGCCCACGGCGGCCCGCTTGATGGCGTTGGCGCGACCGAATCAGATTCTATTGTCAGCGGTAGCCGAGGCCTTATTGCGTGCCAGTCAGCGAGAGCTTGGCGGGCGTGGCAACGGCCTGCAATGGAAGTCGCATGGCCGCTGGTACTTCAAGGGCCTGCCGACACCGCAGGAAGTGTTCGAAGTTGGTGTTGCGGGCAACGCCCCGTTGCGCATGCCTGTGCGTTCCAACAAAGCCTGGCGACGCCTGCCGTTGTGGCGGCGGCCAGCGGCGCTGGTCGCCGAGTTGATGTTGGTAGTGGCAATCGGCGCCGTGGCATGGGCGTTGGTTCGGCCGGAGCCAGCGATCGCTTTCGCCGAGCGGGATTGGGTGGTGGTGGGGGACTTCACCAACCAGACCGGTAACCTGGTGCTGGACGACGCCCTCCAGCAAGCATTGAGGATCAGCCTGGAGCAATCCCGGCACGTGAATGTCATCAGTGATCTGAAGGTGCGTGAGACGCTCCGGCAGATGCGCAAGGACCCGGCACATCCGCTGGATCGTGATACAGCCAAAGAGGTTGCCATCCGAGATGGCGCGCGCGCCGTGGTCATGCCAAGTGTGCAGGAGATTCATGGAAAGCTGCGCGTCAGCATGGATGTTATCGATCCGGTATCCGGTAGGGTCGTGTACTCAGAGCACTCGGAAGGTAGAGGGCTGGATTCCGCGCTGGCCTCCCTGGACAAGGTTGCTACAGCAATTCGCTTGAAGCTTGGCGAGACGAACGAAGCATTGGGTCGGGCCTCATTGCCCTTGCCGCAGGTTGCTACCAACAATCTCGACGCGCTGCATGTGTATGCAGCCGCGCAGGCTGCGTACGGAATCGGGGAGATTCAGAAGTCTTTGGAGTACTACCAGGTCGCCACACGATTGGATCCAACGTTCGCAATGGCGTTTCTTGGGGAGATGCGTTCGTTCGTGGGGTTGGGGCATCTGGATGAGGCCAGGACCAGCTTGGCGTCGGCGGAAGGTTTGCGTGATCGGCTGAGTGCTCGTCAGGCGCTGTACATGGATGCATGGAAAAACCAGTTGTACGATGGCAATGAAGTCACGAGCTTTCGGTCATGGAAAATGCTGGCCGATCTTTACCCTGATCATCATGGGGCAAATGCCAATCTGGCCCTCGCAGCTCTTTCGTTGGGTCGCTATGCAGAGGCCGAGCGGGCGGCCGAACGTGTCGATGTTCCCCAGGTTGAACTGCGCAGCGCCGCGCTTCAGTTGCATGGCCGGGTGCAATTAGTCCAGGAGCGAAGAAGGGAAGCAATAGCATCGTTGCGTGAGGCCATGGTGTTGGCTGATGGTCGTAGCAATCGATACTTGATTGGTGCGTTGGCTGCCAATGATGAAAGTGCTGCGGCATGGGGAATACTAATGACGCTACCTCAGGGCAATCCTGGTGGGTGGCTTGATGGAACCTCGTTGGCGTTGAGTGATGGAAAGCTGGAGGAGGCATTGGCAGGCGTGGATGGGGCGGCAGCCCGCTGCGACGACCAAAGCCTGGAGTGTGAGTTGCTGGCAGCGGTGCGGATCACAGCACATGCAGCTGCCGGGTCTTGCCTCCCTCCGGTGCAAATCCAGGCCGTGCTGAAGCCGCTGCTTGATAAAACAACCGATCCAAAACAGACCGACCGAGGGCAGCGCCTGTATTACGCGGCTGCAGTTATCTACTCAAGCCAGCGTATGGGGCATACGTTCGAATCGCAGCGCAAGAAGCTGGATGGCTTGGCTTTGGAGGTGCGTGATCCACGTGCTTCGGAGCTGATCGCGTTGGTGGGCCAGAACGAATTGCGTCTTTCAGGTGGTGCCAAGGACGTGCTGCCGAATTTGCGCGCAATGGTAAACGGCGGTGAACTCTTTCAGGTGCACAGCGTGTTGGCTGCTGCATACCACGATGTTGGCGATGCAGCTGCGGCGGCCAATGAGCTCGCCTGGCTGAAAGCAAATCGAGGGCGTGCTTACGCTGAGTATGCTGGAAGCTCAGTGTTGCAGGCGTTGAATGTCATGGACAGTACCAAGTCGCCCGCAGGCAATGCATGTGTGGCATCGTCTGCGAGCGGGCGCCGATAAGTCTGATCACTGTTGATCAGTTGCTGGTTCTTCCGTCGACGAAGCAAAACGCAATGGAAAAGATGCTGGTGCTTGTCAGATGTTCAATCATACGGTCTCGTGCGATCGTCATATCCTCGATGGACGCAAGTTCACCGGGCATGCTGCACTCCTGAGCAGAGTTGGCAGCATTTTTACTGATCCTTGCCAGCGCGGTAGCTGGATTGGACTGGAACTCCTGACGAAATACAGGATCTGTAGTCAGAAGTTCTAAAAGGGTGATGGCTTCCGTTTGAGTGAGTGGCGCTTTCTCTTTCGACATTGTCAGTTCTTCTTATCAATGGAGTGGTCACATCAGTGAACTATAACGGCCCGCTTGGCGAGCACTTTAGACGAACTTCGCAACTATAAGCTGGTGCCGCCACGCAATATTCGAAAGTGTCATGGCTGTATCCGCGAGGTCCGCGATAGCGGCGCTGCTGGCACATTGGCAAGGCAAGCGTCTGGCCGAAGGTATTGCGAAGAAATGGGCAGTGCGTCTATGTAGTCATGTTGAGTGCATATCGTGATCGTTCTGGGTATTGAGCAAGATCGGGTGTCGTTGGAGAATGCACTTTCGTAAAACTGCGTTTGAAGAAGCGGGACGCTAGCAACGGCGGGCCGTAGTTTGGCGGGGCTTTTGTCATCACTATCTCAGAGAATATGAAATTGAAAGAAAAGGCGCCTTGTTCAATGATCGATGCAGTGAAGATTCTGGATCTTCTTGTTACGGATGATGCGTTTCGTGACGCTTTTCAGGAGAGTCCCGGAGAAGCGCTGAGGAAGGTCAGCCCCGAAGCTGCAAAGGCCGCTGCGCTTTGTGCGTTGCCGGGGCCGCTGGCTTCGAAGGAGGATCTCGCTGTTTCGCGCGCGCGGTTGGTCGAAGTGCTAGCTTCGGTTGGGCTGTTCTATCAGCCGTATTGCTTTGTTGATGAGGCATCGGGGCAGGTTGTTGCACTGGCTGCCTAGGGCCCATTGCGGAATATAGAGCCGTGGTGGCTTCAGATAGGTGGCCTGATTGGAGGCGGCTGCCTTTGTCAGTTGCAATCAGGCTGCCGATCTTGTTTACAGCGAGGGGATGGTTTTGCGGGTTCTGCAAGCAGGCCCGCTGAAGTCCCCCGCCGAGATAGGCCGATGACGATTGGGATGTTTGCGGGATTGGAAGAGTGGAGGCGGGGAGCGCTGGACAAGGCGCGCCCTGCCGCCACTGCCAATCTGGACAAGCCCGTGTTCGAGGCGATCCTGCCTATCTACCTTGTCCCGTCTTGTAGCCTTCCAGCATTTGCCGATGGCGACGCGGGGAAGCACTGGGGTCTGCCATCGATTGAAGGTGCGCCGTTCTCCAATGCCTTGGTGATTGATCCCAGGCGTTCGTGTCGGGTGTGGACATTTCGCACTGGTACGCGCAACTGCCGCTACATGTGTTCGCTCAATACGCAAGAAAAGAGGAATGATGAATTACCGACGTTGTCACGCAGTGGCAGTTCTTCCTGAAGAGAAGGCTACGTTCTCGCTGAACGCTCTGATCTCTGGTGGTTCCGGACTTGAGTATGAACGTTGTATCCGCGTTTACGCGGCGCATCTGGATACGGTGTGCACACTGGAAGTGGAGGCGTGCATGCTGCTGCTTTCCACCAGCGCCGAACAATGGAGGCAACTTCCCGATGACGCGGTGGCTCGCGAGCAGGTGCTCAAACTGGTCGAGCTTGGTCTATTGGTGCTGGATGTGGATGCCCCAGGAAATCAAGCACACGCTGACCTGCGTGTTCGAGAGAACCACTGGTGGCCGCTGTCTGCTATCCACTATCGTCATTCGCGCTGGGACGGGGTGGACAGCGCGGGTGAGATGGAACGAAGCCAGATGCTTACCGCCAAGGACCTGGTGCGGAAGCTGGGGGTGCCGCCTTCTGAGGCTCCAGTTCGACAGGCTGGTGCGCTGGCGCTGCCGCGAGTAGTCGACGATTCAATGGACCGCTTGCTGGAAAGCAGGGTGACCTGTAGAAATTTTGATACGACACGTCCACTTGCCATGGCTTCGCTAGCGGCGATGCTGCAGGATGTGCTGATGTCCAAGGCAGTGGTTGAGAGCGAGCCGGGCGCGCGTTTCCTGAAGAAAAACGTTCCTTCTGGTGGTGGATTGCACCCGACCGAGGCTTACGTGGTTGTGCGCGATGTCGCTGGGCTGGCGGCAGGTGTCTATCACTATCACGCAGTTGCTCACGAGCTTGCGCGCATTGCAGCGCAGCCGAATGATCTGGATGGTTTCTCGCAGCGTCTACTGGCTGGACAGCACTGGTTTGCCAACGCTCCGGCGATGGTCGTGCTGGTGTGCCGCTTCGAGCGCAACTTCTGGAAGTACCGCAGGCATGTCAAGGCCTATCGCGCAGTGACCCTGGACGCCGGGCATATATCGCAGGCCTTTTATACGGCGGCAACCAAGCACGGCTTGGGTGCGTTTGTGACAGCGGCCATCAACGAAGTCGAGATGGAAAAGGTTCTGGCATTGGACCCGATGGAGTACGGGACTCTGGCTGTGTGCGGTTTCGGCTGGCGCGCCCCGGTGATGAGCATGGCGGAACTGGATCCTGCTCACCGCGTTTGGAGGAGCGCGCCGGCTGCTTGATGGTTGGTACTTGAGTTGCTGGCGTAAGTCAGCCCGCCTCGAAATCAACCAATACCGCGCCATCGGCCACTTGATCGCCGGCCTTGGCGCGGAAGCCATGCACGATGCCGTCGGCCGGCGCCTGCAGGGTGTGCTCCATCTTCATTGCTTCCATCACCAGCAGCGGCGTACCGCGGCTGACGGTTGTGCCAGGTTTCACAAGCAAGGTGACGACGCGGCCGGGCATCGGTGCCAGCAGGCTGCCGCCGTGATCGTTGCTGTTGTCGGCCTCGGCGACCGGGTCGTGGATATTGAAGCGTTGCTGCTGTTCGTTTCCGAACACGTACAGGATATTGCCTTCGAGGGTTGCGTGGCCGCGCTGCAGACGTTCGCCCAGCTGAAGGGTGTAACCAGCGCTGCTGGTCCTCCCAGTCACGCTGATCGATGCATCGCCGACCTGCACCTGCCAGCCGTTGGTGCTGTCGCGCACCTGCAGCTGCTTGCGTTGCTCCAGATGTTCCAGCGTCACCGAACGTGCCGCGGGGCCGGTGAGGCGCCAGCTGTCGGCGATTGCCCACGGGGATGCGTCGTTGTCGTGCAGCCTATCGTTGGCTACAGCGAGCACAGCCGCCAGCGCCCAATCATTGTCACTGGCAGCAACGTGGTGGATATCCAGCGCCTCACGCTCGCGCTCGATCAGCGCCGTGTCCAGATTGGCGTTGCGGAACGAGTCGGTCAGCACCAGTCGGCGCAGGAAGGCGGCATTGGTGGTCACGCCGACGACCTGACACTGCGCCAAGGCCTGCTGCATGCGCTGCAGGGCGCTGGCACGGTCCACGTCCCAGACGATCAGCTTGGCGATCATCGGGTCGTAGTACGGGGTGATCGCATCACCTTGTTCAACACCGGCATCTACGCGCACATTGGCACTGGGCTGCGGCAGGCGCAGATGACGCAGCGTTCCGGTCGAGGGCAGGAAACCGCGGTCGGCGTCTTCGGCATACAGGCGCGCTTCGATCGCGTGGCCGTGGATCTGAAGCTGTTCCTGCGTCTTCGGCAACGGCTGGCCAGCGGCCACACGCAGCTGCCACTCGACCAGATCGGTACCGGTGATCAACTCGGTGACCGGATGTTCCACCTGCAGGCGGGTGTTCATTTCCATGAAATAGAAATCGCCATCGGGCCCAGCGATGAACTCCACCGTGCCGGCGCCGACGTAACCGACCGCGCGTGCTGCATCGGTAGCCGCCTTGCCCATCGCAGCGCGGCGCTCGGCAGTCATGCCAGGCGCAGGAGCTTCTTCCAACACCTTCTGGTGGCGGCGCTGCACCGAGCAGTCACGCTCGAACAGATAGACCACGTTGCCATGGCCGTCGCCGAACACCTGGATCTCGATATGGCGCGGACGCTCGACGTACTTCTCCACCAGCACATGTGCATTGCCGAACGAAGCCTGCGCTTCGCGCTGGCAGCTGGCCAGCGCAGCCTCGAAGTCAGCACTGGCCTCGACCTTGCGCATGCCCTTGCCACCACCGCCAGCGCTGGCCTTGATCAGCACCGGATACCCAATCGCATCGGCCTGCGCTCGCAGGAACTCCGGCTCCTGCCGTTCACCGTGATAACCCGGCGTGAGCGGCACGTTGGCGGTCTGCATCAGCGCCTTGGCCGAACTCTTGTCGCCCATCGCATCGATGGCACTGGCTGGCGGGCCGATGAAGACGATGCCGGCAGCATCACAGGCACGCGCGAAGCCCGCGTTCTCGGAGAGAAAGCCGTAACCCGGATGGATAGCCTGCGCACCACTGCGCCGCGCCGCATCGAGAATGACCTCGGCGCGCAGATAGCTCTCGGCAGCCGGTGCGGCGCCAATATGGATCGCCTCGTCAGCCAGACGAACATGCCGCGCATTGCGATCGGCATCCGAATACACCGCGACGGTAGCGATGCCAAGACGACGGCAGGTAGCAATAACGCGGCAGGCGATTTCACCGCGATTGGCGATCAGGATCTTCGTAAACATGGCGTTATCCATGATGTGCCACGCGGGCAGGGGATAGGGAGCAGCCGTTGGCTGTTGTTGTTGCTCTTGCTTTGGCTTTACCGGGCCCCTTCCGCAGCGACGGAAGCGGTGGGTAATACCCGAAGGGCGACGTGCATGGATGCGCGTCGTTTTTCGCCACGACAGGGATGTCGTGGCGAAGAATCCCACCGGTGGCGTGAACCCGGCACGCGAAGCGTGCTGGGCGCGTAGGCAGGGCGTGCTTTACCAGCCATTCGGCTGTTGAACAGGCGCTTCTCTTGGTTATCTTCTCTTTGCACGAGCAAAGAGAAGTAACTCGCTCCCCGAAGGGGAGCGAAAGCTCTTGATTCACCGCTCTTTCTGCAAAAAAGCGCATGGCGCCAATCACATCCGGAACACACCAAACCGCGTGTCCTGCACAGGCGCATTGAGACTGGCAGCCAAGGCCAGCCCAAGCACCCGCCGCGTATCCGCCGGATCAATCACCCCGTCATCCCACAAGCGCGCGCTCGCGTAATACGGATGACCCTGCAACTCGAACTGATCACGGATCGGCTGCTTGAACGCATCTTCCTCTTCGGCCGACCACGCACCACCCTTGGCCTCGATACCATCGCGCTTGACCGTGGCCAGCACACTGGCCGCCTGCTCACCGCCCATCACCCCGATGCGCGCATTCGGCCACATCCACAGGAAGTGCGGTGAATACGCCCGCCCGCACATGCCGTAATTGCCGGCACCGAACGAACCACCAATCACCACGGTGTACTTAGGTACGCGTGCATTGGCCACCGCCATCACCAACTTGGCACCATCCTTGGCGATACCGCCGTGCTCGTATTTACGTCCGACCATGAAGCCGGTGATGTTCTGCAGGAACAACAACGGGATGTTGCGCTGGCAGCACAGCTCGATGAAGTGCGCGCCCTTCAGCGCCGACTCCGAGAACAGGATGCCGTTGTTGGCGATGATGCCGACCGGATGGCCATGCACATGCGCGAACCCAGTGACCAGTGTGTTGCCGTAGCGTGGTTTGAACTCATCCAGGCGCGAACCATCGACAATACGTGCGATCACCTCGCGCACATCGTAGGGCTTGCGCGTATCGGCTGGAATCACGCCATAAAGCTCATGCGCATCAAACAGCGGCGCCTCGCTGGCCTGCAGCGCAACGCCGGCATCGGGCTTGCGCCAGTTCAAGTTGGCGATGATGGAGCGTACCCGTGCCAGCGCCTGCAGATCGTTGTCGGCCATATGGTCGGCAACGCCGGAGATGCGCGTATGCACGTCGGCACCGCCCAGCTCTTCGGCGCTGACCACTTCGCCGGTGGCGGCCTTCACCAACGGCGGACCGCCGAGGAAGATGGTGCCTTGTTCCTTGACGATGACTGTCTCATCGCTCATCGCCGGCACATATGCGCCGCCCGCCGTGCAGCTTCCCATCACGCAGGCGATCTGCGGAATACCCTGCGCCGACAGGTTGGCCTGGTTGTAGAAGATGCGGCCGAAATGATCGCGATCAGGAAAAACTTCATCCTGCAGCGGCAGGAAAGCGCCGCCGGAGTCGACCAGATAGATGCAGGGCAGGCGGTTCTGCTGGGCGATTTCCTGCGCGCGCAGATGCTTCTTCACGGTCACCGGGTAATAGGTGCCGCCCTTGACCGTGGCATCGTTGGCGACGATCAGGCATTCCACCCCGGATACACGGCCGATGCCGGCGACCATGCCGGCACCGGGCACTGGATCGGCATACATGCCGTGTGCGGCCAGCGGCGCGACTTCCAGGAACGGGCTGCCGGGATCGAGCAGGGCATCGATGCGCTCGCGCACCAGCAGCTTGCCGCGTGCACTGTGCTTGGCCCGGGCCGCATCGCTGCCGCCGCGCGCGGTGGCTGCGAGCGTTGCGCGCAGATCATCGACCTGGGCCTGCATTGCGGCGCGGTTGGCTTCGAAGCTGTCACTGCCGGGTTGCAGTTGGGAGGTGAGTACGGTCATGGCCGAAGTCCTGGATTCTGGAGCTGGTCTGCGCGCGGAAACATGGCAGCAGGGCTGTTGCTTTTGGTGTTGCTTTGCTCTTGCTTTGCTCTTGTTTGGCTTTTGCCGTTGCTTTTGCCGTTGCTGTTGCTCTGCTGTTGCTGTTGCTGTTGCGTCCCTTCTCCCGCCTGCGGGAGAAGGTGCCCCGCAGGGGCGGATGAGGGGAGCTTTTAAAGCATTGGGTCTGCTTGCTAGAAGCTTCCCATCACCCCAACCCCTCTCTTGCAAGCGGGAGAGGGGCTTAACCGGTTCTATGCGGTCTTCTGGAACAACTCCCGCCCAATCAACATGCGGCGAATCTCGGAAGTGCCCGCACCAATCTCATACAACTTGGCATCACGCCACAAGCGCCCGGCCGGGTACTCGTTGATATATCCGTTGCCGCCGAGGATCTGGATCGCTTCACCCGCCGCCCAGGTCGCCTTCTCGGCAGAGTAAAGAATCGCGCCGGCCGCATCCTGGCGGGTGGTGCGGCCCTGGTCGCAGGCCTTGGCCACTGCATATACATAGGCGCGGCAGGCGTTGAGGCCGACATACATATCGGCCAGCTTGGCCTGGATCAGCTGGAAGGTGCCGATCGCTTCGCCGAACTGTTTGCGCTCATGCACGTACGGCAACACCACATCCAGCGCGGCCGACATCAAACCCAGAGGGCCGCCGGACAACACGACGCGCTCGTAGTCCAAACCGGACATCAACACTTTGACGCCGCCGCCAACTGCACCCAGCACGTTCTCAACCGGAACTTCGCAGTCCTGGAACACCAGCTCGCAGGTGTTGGATGAGCGCATGCCCAGCTTGTCCAGCTTCTGCGCGGTGGAGAAGCCCTTCATGCCCTTCTCGATGATGAAGGCGGTGATGCCGCGCGAACCGGCGTTCGCATCGGTCTTGGCATAGACGATCAGCACGTCGGCATCGGGACCATTGGTGATCCACATCTTGTTGCCGTTGAGCACGTAGTGGTCACCACGCAGGTCGGCGCGCAGCTTCATCGACACCACGTCCGAACCGGCACCCGGCTCGCTCATTGCCAGCGCGCCAACGTGTTCGCCGCTGCATAGCTTGGGCAGGTACTTGTGCTTCTGCGCTTCGCTGGCGTTCTTGCGCAGCTGGTTGAGGCACAGGTTGGAATGCGCGCCATAGGACAGGCCGATGCCGCCGGAGGCGCGCGAGATTTCTTCCATCGCCACCACATGCGCCAGGTAGCCCATGCCGCTGCCGCCGTATTCTTCTTCCACCGTCATGCCCAGCAGGCCCTGCTCGCCAAGCTGGCGCCAGAGCTGGTTGGGGAAGTGGTTGCTGGCGTCGGCTTCGGCGGCCAGCGGCGCGATGTGCGCGGCGGCAAACTGCGCCACGCTTTCGCGCAGCATGTCGATTTCTTCGCCCAGATCAAAATTCAGGGTGGGGACGTGCATGGCTGGCTCCGGTACTGCTTGGCGATAAGGGGCGCACCGGGTTGGGAGGACGGGCAGGCCGTCGGCACGGGCGTTTGCGCGCAGCCTAGCGGCTCCCGGCTAAAAAGTGAATACAAATTCAAAAATTGAACATAGAATCAACAAATGGCTTACAAGCGCTCGGAATTGATGGAAAAACGGCTGGCGGGCAACCGCGAGCGGATCCTGGTAGCCGCCCGCCGGCTGGTGGCTGCCGGTGGTTATCGGAATGCCCCGATCACCGCCGTGGCGGCCGAGGCAGGGGTATCCACCGGGTTGATCTACCGGCATTTCCCGTCCAAGGCCGAGCTGTTCGTCGAGGTGCTGACCTTCGCCGTCGAGCACGAACTGGAAATCCTTGCCGCCATCGCCGATCAGCCCTTGCCGGCGCCGCAGCGGCTGCAGCGGGCGGTGGCCTCGTTCGTGCGCCGCGCCATGGCTGGGCCTGGCTTGGCCTACGCCTTCATCGCCGAGCCGGTGGACCCGGAAGTGGAGGCCGAGCGCATCCGCTGCCGGCGTCTGTTCGGTGATGTGTTCAAGCGCATCCTTGAAGATGGTGTGCGCGCTGGCGAACTTCCCGCGCAGGATCTGGAGATCAGCGCGGCCTGCATCGTAGGTGCCTTCACCGAAGCCTTGGTCGGGCCGACCGCGCCCAGCCGCGACGGCCTGCGCGATGGCGAACATCTGGTCACCGCGATCAGTGCGCTATGCCTGCGTGCTGCCGGTGCGCCGCTGCCGCACTGAGTGCTGTAACCACCTTGGGATGCTGCAATGCCGCACTTGTGCGCGTGTTCATGGGCATTGCGGGAGCGGGCGGACGCTGGTCTATACTCGCCCAGCAGCTGCTGGTCCACCGACAACTCGCCCGGGGTGATGAGACGTGCGGAATTACGACCTTGAGTTTCTGAAACGCTTTTCCATCGTGATCGCCATCCTGGCCATCATCACGATTGGCTTGATCATCTTCGCGTCCTACCTGCAGCACGTCATTCCCAAAGAAGTGTCGCCGACCGCGACCAAGCGCATCGAGGAACGCATTGCACCCATCGGTGCGGTGTATGCCGGCGCTACCGGTGCCTCGGCGCAGGCTGCCGCCTCCGCTGCGGCCGCCGCAGCTGCAGCCGCCAGCGGTGCCTACGGCGGCACCCTGGACGGCAAGACCATCTTCGACAGCTTGTGCACCGCCTGCCATACCACGGGCGTGGGCAACGCGCCGACCTTGGACCACAGTCACTGGGACAAGCGCCTGGCGCAGGGCAAGGACACCCTCTACAAGCACGCCATCGAGGGCTATACCGGCCCGGACGGCGGCATCATGCCGCCCAAGGGTGGCAATGCCGGGCTCAGCGAGGAGCAGATCCACGCCACCGTGGACTGGATGCTGGCCAATCTGAAATAGAAAGCCGCCAGACTCACGCAGCTGGCAATAGACCCGATTGCTGCAGAATAGCCAGCGCCGCCCTAGCAGGGCGGCGCTTTGTGTTTCCGTCTTCCCCGGAGTGCGTCCATGCGTTGTACCCCTAGCTTGCTTGCCCTGGCCTTGGCTGCCGCCTGTTCCGGCGCAGCGTTGGCTGCCCCGTCCAAGCCTGCCGTACTGCCAATCGGCAGCGTGCAGGGCACGGCAGACCACAGCCCGTATGCGGGCAAGACCGTCACCATCGAGGGCGCAGTGACCGCCGATATGCGCGATGGCCTGGGCGGCATCTTCGTGCAGGACGCCGGTGATGGCGATGCCAATACCTCCGATGCCTTGTTCGTGCGCCTGCCCAAGGAGCAGGCTGTGCAGGTCGGCCAGTGGCTGCGTATCACCGGCACCGTCGAAGAGCAGGTTGCCGGCAAGAGCGAGCAGGGCCTGACCACGCTGCAGGCGCAGACCGTCAGCCCGGCCGCAGCGCGGCCCGTGCCGGCACCTTTGGTGTTGACCGATGTACCCGCCAATTGGGAAGCATTGGAAGGCATGCAGGTGCGCATTCCGACCGGGTTGACCGTGGCCGGGCTGGATCAGCTGTCGCGCTATGGCGAACTGACCGCGGCCTTCGGTGGTCGCCTGTGGCAGCCCAGCGAAGTGGCTGCTGCCGGTAGCCCCGAACAAGCGGCAGTAATCGCCGACAACAACCGTCGTCGCCTGCGTCTGGATGATGCCAGCGGCAAGCGCGAGCCGGGTGCGGTGCACTACCTGGCGGCGGATCAGCTGCTGCGCAGCGGCGCGCAGTTGCGCGACGTGCAGGGCATCGTCGACCAGCGTTTCGATGGCGGCTATCGCCTGCAGCTGACCGCGCCGGTAGTCGTGGACGCCGAGCGCCCGCAGCAGCCACCGACCGTGGCCGGCGGCCTGCGCATCGCTGCGTTCAATCTGGAAAATTACTTCAACGGCGACGGCAAGGGCGGTGGCTATCCCACCCTGCGTGGCGCCAAGACCGCCGAGCAGCAGGCCGCGCAGCAGGCCAAGCTGATCACCACCATCGGCAGCCTCAACGCCGATGTCGCCGCGCTGATGGAGCTGGAGAACGACGGCTACGGCCCGGGCTCGGCGATCGATCAGCTGGTGCGTGCGCTCAATGCGGCGCAGGGCAAGGATGGCGACTGGCGCTTCGTCGATGCCGGCAAGGGCCCGGGCGACAACCCGATCCGTGTCGGCATCATCTACCGCGCTTCAAAGGTGAGCCCGATTGGCAAACCTGCGGTGCTGGAGCGGGAGCCGTTTGGCGAACGCAGCCGCGTACCGCTGGCGCAGGCCTTCCGCATGGGCCGCAAGGGCACCCCGTTCGTGGTGGTGGCCAACCACTTCAAGTCCAAGGGCTGCTCTGAGGCGAGCGGTGACAATGCCGATCGCAATGACGGCCAGGGCTGCTGGAACGCGACCCGGGTGGAATCGGCCAAGCTGCTGCACAGCTGGCTGCAGGAAGATCCGACCGGCACTGGCAGCCGTGATGCGGTGCTGCTGGGCGACTTCAACGCCTATGCGATGGAAGATCCGATCCGTACCTTGAATGCCGATGGTTGGCAGGACGCGTTCAAGGTAGCCGGTGTGCAGCAGCCTTACAGCTACGTCTACAACGGCATGACCGGGCGTCTGGATCACGCCTTGTTGAGCCCGGGCATGGCTGCGCGGCTGAAGGGCGCGGCAGAGTGGCATATCAATGCCGATGAGGCTGACGAGGTTGGTTATCAGGGCCGCAATGTGCCGGGGCCGTGGCGCAGCTCGGATCATGATCCGTTGTTGCTGGGGTTTGAGCCGTAAGGCTGAGGGCTGGAAGCTAGAAGCTAAAGAGCACCCCTCCCCAGCCCTCCCCTTGCCTGCGGCAAAGGGAGGGGGCGGCTTTTCTCCCTCCCTTTCGCGCAGCGAAGGGGAGGGTCGGGGAGGGGTGCCTTTGCTGTTGCTCCAAACCAGCAGAAGCCTCAAAACGTCCCGCGCGCAATCAATGCAATCGCCACCACCGCCAGCGCCAGGCCAACGCGGTTCCACACGCTGGTCTTCTCGCCGAACACCAGCACGCCGACCAGCGCACCCAGGCACACCACACCAATATTCATCCCGGCAAAAATCGTCGCCGGGCTATGCGGAAGCGCCTGGTGCGCACGCACGTAAAACAGAATGTTGCCGAAGTTGAGCAGCCCGAGCAGCAGGCCAAAGCTGAGATTGGCCAGCCTCATCCGGCTCTTGCCGGTTAAATGCCGATGCAGCTGCCAGACCATCATCAGTATGAAGGCGATGTTGAAGCTGACCAGCAGGGCCGTGAGGGAAGACGTCCCGGCTGCAGCCACCTGCTTGAGCAGGATGTCGATAAGGGCAAAGCCTGCCCACACCCCCAGCAGCCAGCCCCAACCTTGTCCCGCAGCGGGCTTGCTGTCTCCACTACGCACGCTCACGCCAACAATGGCCAGCAGGCCCAGCCCGAGGCCGGCCAGCTTCCAACCATTGGCCTGTTCGCCGAACAGCAGGAAGGCGGCGGCCAGCGACAACAGCAAGGACAGGCGCTGGGCCACGTCGCTGCGCACGATGCCGGCCTCGCGCACCGCGCGCGCCAGCACCAGGAAGATGCCGGGCAAGGCCACGGGCAGGGCAAACAGGGCCAGCCACGGCGTATGCGCGCTCTGCAGCGATTGCAGCGAAGGCTTGAACAACAGCAGCGACAGTACCGTGGCGGCCAAGTAGTTCCAGGTCACCGCCTGGGGAATGTCGATGCC
The DNA here is from genome assembly GCF_056760235.1 of Stenotrophomonas sp. STEN018. NCBI lineage: Bacteria > Pseudomonadati > Pseudomonadota > Gammaproteobacteria > Lysobacterales > Lysobacteraceae > Stenotrophomonas > Stenotrophomonas sp. STEN018. Next base: position 2,026 of record NZ_JBRREK010000011.1, on the reverse strand, counting down.
TTGGCGCGGCGCCAGTTTCAGCAACACCGATACCAGAACACTGCAGATCACACTCAGGACAAGGAAATGCATGGATTTGGACAGTTGTGAAGGGCGGGCGTGAAGCCGCCGGACGGGGCCGCTATTATGGCCACATGCAAACTCTCCCATTCCCCCACGAATCGGCGACGCTGATGTTGGACGGCCCGGCCGGTCCGCTGGAAGTCGGCGTCGACCTGCCTGATGGCGAGTCCGCCGCGCGTCCGATCATCGCAGTCATCTGCCATCCGCTGTCCATCGAGGGCGGCAGCATGCACAACAAGGTGGTGACCATGGTCTCGCGCGCACTGCGCGACCTGGGCATCACCACGGTGCGTTTCAACTTCCGCAGCGTCGGCGCTTCGGTCGGCACCTACGACAACGGTGAAGGCGAAGCTGACGACCTGCGCGCCGTGGTCAACTGGGTGCGCAGCGAACGCCCGGACGCCGCGCTTTGGCTGGCCGGTTTCAGCTTCGGTGCCTATGTGTCGCTGCGTGCTGCTGCCCAGCTGCAGCCGCAGGCCCTGATCTCGATCGCACCGCCGATTGGCCGCCGCACCTGGGATTTCTCCGAAGTACAGCCGCCGGCCAACTGGCTGGTGGTACAGGGCGATGCCGACGAAGTGGTCGACGCACAGGGCGTGTACCAGTGGCTGGAATCGCTGCCGAATCCGCCGCAGCTGGTGCGCATGCCGGATACCTCGCATTTCTTCCATCGCAAGTTGATCGACCTGCGTGGCGCCATCCAGCATGAAGTGCGGCGCTGGCTGCCCGACGGCAGCAACTGAGCATGGATGCACTGACCCCCTCACAACGCTACGCCGCCGGCGTGGCCCGCGGCGATTGGCGCGACGATGTTGCCCAGCACGCGGCCTTGGCCGAGCTTGACCGTATCCACCTGGCCATTGTAGACAGCGCGCAGGACGGCTGGCTGGACCGGCTGTCGGCGTTCTGGAAGAAGCCCGAGCCGGTAAAGGGCCTGTACTTCTGGGGCGGCGTTGGTCGCGGCAAGACCTTCCTGGTCGATCTGTTCTATGACGGCCTGCCGATCGAGCAGAAGTACCGCACCCACTTCCACCGCTTCATGCGCGGCATCCACGAACAGCTGCACCTGCATCAAGGGCAGAGTGATCCGCTGGCCAAGATTGCCCAGCAGTGGCGCGACAAGCTGCGCGTGCTGGTGCTGGATGAATTCTTCGTCACCGACATTGGCGATGCGATGTTGCTTGGACGTTTGCTGGAGCGGCTGTTCGCCGAGGGTGTGACCCTGGTGACCACCTCCAATACGGCGGTGGAGAACCTCTACCTCAACGGCCTGCAACGCGACAGCTTCCTGCCGGCGATTGCCTTGCTGGAGAAGTATTGCGTCGAGCTGTATGCCGAAGGCACCGAGGACTACCGCATGCGCGCGTTGACCCGCTCGCCGGTATACCGCGCGCCGCTCGATGCTGAGAGTGATGCGTGGTTGGCCGGTCGCTGGAAGGAGCTGAGCGGTGCCGAAGAAGCACGTGGCGGCAATATCCAGATCGAAGGCCGCAAGATTCCGGTGCGTGGGCGCGGCAAGAGCATTGCTTGGTTTGATTTCAGCGCGTTGTGCGAAGGCCCGCGTGGGCCGGCGGATTACATCGAGATCGCGCGCGAGTTCACCACCGTGCTGCTCGGCGGCATTCCGCATTTCGATCGCATGAACGAAGATGCCGCGCGCCGCTTCGTCAATCTGATCGATGAGCTGTACGACCGTCAGGTCAACCTGGTCTGCACCGCGCAGGACGCACCGCCGCTGCTGTACAGCGGCACCCGCCTGGCCGGCGCCTTCGAGCGCACCGCCAGCCGCCTGATCGAGATGCAGAGCGCCGAGTACCTGGGCACCGCGCACCGCAACTGACCCGTAGTGCCGAGCCATGCTCGGCAGGGGCGTTACCAGCAATGCCAAAATAATTGGGGGGGGGCGGGCCGGCGGGCGGGCGCGGGCCGCGCCCGCGGGGGCGGCGCGGAGGGGGGCGCGACA
>NZ_JBRREK010000010.1:0-105984 GCF_056760235.1 Stenotrophomonas sp. STEN018 | reverse complement strand
CACCACCGCCCCCTGCCCCCTCCCCACCGGGGCGCCGTGGGGGGTGTATATCGGGGGCGCCCCCGGGGCTTACCGCGGGGGCGCGCCAACGGCCCCCGGGGGTTTTTTTTTTTTTTTGGGGGCGCGGGCCCCCCCGGCAATTTTTTAAATTAACCCTTCCCAAAAATAACCAGGGGTTCCGGGGGCGCCCGGGGGGGGGCTCCCCCCGCTCCCACAATGCAATGCCAGCCCACGCCAGTCCTGTACTAAAGCTGTTGGCAATTGCCGGCTCAAAAAAATCGCGAGCAACACTGCGCTCCCCATCTGTACCGCTCCCCGTCAATTATCCGCCACCAGATCCTTGCGAATATTTAACGCGCAGCGGGTAGAATTTTTCATATGAAACTATGGTCGATTCGCGGTAACTCGCAAAAACTCGATGGCGGCGCAATGTTCGGCAACGCACCCAAGGCGTTGTGGGAGCGATGGGCGCCGGCCGATGAATCCAATCGTATTGAATTGGCCTGCCGTGCCTTGCTGGCCAGCCCGCTGGGCGGCAAGACCGTGCTGTTCGAAACCGGCATCGGTGCGTTCTTTGAGCCCAAGCTGCGCGAGCGCTATGGTGTGCAGGAGCCGCGGCATGTGTTGATCGACTCATTGCGTGAAGCAGGCTTCGAGCATGAAGACATCGACGTGGTCGTGCTCAGCCACCTGCATTTCGATCACGCAGGCGGTTTGCTGGCACCGTGGTCGGAAGGCCGTGAGCCGGAGCTGTTGTTCCCGAACGCGACTTTCGTGATTGGTGCCGAGCACTGGGAGCGGGCAAAGCATCCGCATCCGCGTGATCGGGCCAGCTTCATTCCCGAATTGACCGGATTGCTGGAAGCCAGTGGGCGCCTGGAAATCGTCAGCGGCGCCTATTCGAAAGCATTGGGCGAGTCGGTGCGTTTCAGCTTCAGCGACGGCCATACCCCAGGCTTGATGCTTGCCGAGATCGTCGGTCCTGAGCGAGTCAATGGCCAGCCGCGTGGCGGCGTGGTGTTCTGCGCCGATCTGATCCCGGGCCGCTCCTGGGTGCATGTGCCTATCACCATGGGTTACGACCGCAACGCCGAGTTGTTGATCGACGAGAAGCGTGCCTTCCTTGAAGACAAACTGGCGCGCAATGTGCACCTGTTTTTCACCCATGATCCGCAGTGCGCGATGGCGCAGGTGGTGCGTGATGAGAAGGGGCGCTTTGCCACCGCCCATGAAGTGGGTGAGTTGAAAGCGCGTTCGTTGGCTGCCTGACTTCAGTCAATAATTTGTGCAGCAAACGAAAAGAGCGGAACCCATGGTTCCGCTCTTTTCCGTTGTTTGCCTATGGGGCTCAGTGGGTGCGCAGGCAACTGCTCATGAAGGTCTTGCGAGCATCGCCGGCGAGATGTTTGCTTGCGGCATCGGTGTTGCAACTGGCCATGCGCTGCTGCGGTGTGACTGCCGCGGTGGCGGTGTGTGCTGCCGGCGTCGGTACAGCCGGTGAAGGTGCCGCCATTGTCGAATGTGCAGCCATTGCGGGCGCCGCTGCTGCAGCTGGGGCTGCATGGGTGGTGAGGCAGCTGCGTTGCGCCTGCTTGTAGGCGTCGCCCTTCATGCCTTTGTTCTTGGCCGAGCAATCGGCCATGCGTTGTTGTTGCGGGGTACGCGTAGCGGCGGGTGCGGCGCTTGCGGCAAGGGGAAGTGCGGTGGCCAACAGCAGGCAGGCGAGCAGGGCAGGGCGGTACATGGTGTGGCTCCTTCGCGGGTGGTGGAGTGAGCATCCGCCCGTGGGGGAGTAAATATTTGTCAGCTGCAGATGAAACTTATTTAATCGAGATCTCCTGTCCTGGACGTTGAAGCTGGCAACAGCTGCTGGCAGGTGCCGGCAGCTGCGTGATGCGTTGGCGCGGCTCAGCCGACCCGGGTGCCGAAGATGCGGTCGCCGGCATCGCCCAGGCCTGGCAGGATGTAGCCCTTCTCGTTGAGGCGCTCGTCGATGGCGGCGGTATACACCTCAACGTCCGGATGCACGGCTTCCAGTGCCTTCAGGCCTTCCGGTGCGACGACCAGGAAGATGCCCTTGATGCGGCGCGCACCGGCGCGCTTGAGCATGTCGATGGTGGCGATCAAGGTGCCGCCGGTGGCCAGCATCGGGTCCAGGATCAGCGCGTCGCGCTCTTCCAGGCGACCGGTCAGGCGTTCGAAGTAGGGTACCGGCTGCAGGGTTTCCTCGTCGCGCTGCAGGCCAACCACGCTCACGCGCGCAGCCGGAATCAGCGACAGCACGCCGGTCAGCATGCCCAGGCCCGCGCGCAGGATCGGCACCACGGTGATCTTGGCGCCGGCAATGCGCTGTACCTGCACCGGTCCAGCCCAGCCTGGCATGGTGTGGCTTTCGGTCTCGAGATCTGCGGTGGCCTCATAGGCCAGCAGCGTGCCCAGCTCGTTGACTACCTCGCGGAAATCCTTGGTGCTCATGGATGCATCGCGGAGCAGGCCGATCTTGTGTTGGACCAGCGGGTGGCGGACTTCGACGATTTTCATGGGAGTGATCGGGCAGGAGGGAGAGCCGCTATTTTAGCGCCTCTGTGCGTGTGTCTCCTCTGCGGCAGGGCCACAGGGCCAGAGCCGCCAGATGCAGCGTATTGGCGGCCGACGCGGCAAGGCCTGAGCGCGTGCACCAGTCGATGGCTGCCGGCGCGGCGCTCCCGGTTCACGCGCGGAAGCGTGATTCCAATGCTGGGTGGTTCATGGGCTGGTTTCCAGAGATGATGTCGGTTGCCCGCGCCGGGCCGAAAGTGCAGTACAGGGGGGAGCATGCGGGTAGCTGACGATGGATGGGTGCGGATGGGCTTGTTGCTGTTGGCGTCGTGGGCCGGGGGCGCTGCCGCCGTGCCAGTGCTGCCACCATTGGAGCAGGAGGTCGTGAATCCCAGCGAGGTGATCTTCCGTTCCGGCGTGGCCTATGTCGATCTGGGCCGTGGCCGGTTTGAGTCGCTACACACGCGTCGACAGAACGGAGAACTGGTGTATTACCGATTGGTCCGCTACGACGCGGAATTCGGCTACGTCAAAGAACCCGAACCCGTGCTGGAGTTTGGCCCGGAGGTGGACGTTGTTTACACCGTCCCCGGCAGGGGTGCCTCGCGCTCGGTGCTGACGGTTGCCAGCTATGACATCGAAAGCCGGATAGCGGGGCGGTTTGAGGGATGGGGCGGGAAAACCCTTTTCCAACTGCAGAACGGACAGATCTGGCAACAGACTGATGGACGCCGACAGAGCGGATCAGGCCATTCGCCCCGCGTGATGTTGACGCGGCGGGGCGCCGACTATGAGATGCAGGTTGATGGACAGTCCGGCACGATCATGGTGCGGCGGCGTTGATGTGTTTCACGGCGGCGGGAGAGCGTGCATGCGCGTGATGAAATGCATGGCTGGTGTGGTCTTGCTATTGCCGGGCCTTGCCTGGGGCGGAGAGTGCCATGTGGCGAACGTGGTTGCGCCCGAACGGCTGGAGGGACGCGCTGGCGAGATCATCATCTTGTCCGATCGCAGCATGTGGGAAGTGAGCTCGGGCCCCGGATACATGGGCAGACGGCGGGGGGAAGTGATCGTGTGTCCGACGAGCAACGAGATCGGAGTTGGTGCCGAGGTGTTGCGGGTGCGGCGTATCGAGCGCGCGCTTGCTGCGTGGATGGACAGTTCAAACAGCATTGAGTCCACGATCAAGGGTCGGTTTACGGGTTGGAGGGGAAATACCGAGTTCAGGCTGGCCAATGGTCAGCTGTGGCGGCAGACGCAGGGTGGTTACTCCGCTGGGGACAAGACCGACCCCAAGGTGCGGCTGATCAGAAAGACCGACGGTTTCTACGAAATGCGGGTAGAAGGCGTCAGCAGCACAGTGAGCGTTATCCGGATCAGGTGATGGAGTGCTTTCAGTTGGAGAAAGGCGAAGGTTCTTGTAGGCGCACGCTGCAAATGAGCGAGCAACACTGTGCTGATGAGCGGCGGTTCCGGGGCTGGCGGTATCGCTCATGACGCTGGCCGGAGGCTTTCTTTGACCGCGCTGTACCTGCGAAGTAACAGACTGAAATATTTCCACTGTGTCACTGTAACTGTCGCGTAACTGAACGGACATACCTTGCACACCCATCCTTTACACAGATTGGGGGCGGTAGTGCGCAAGAGCGTCTTGGTGGTGGCGGTGACGACCGCGGTGGCCTGTATGGCTGTCGCGCCTGCATATGCACAACAGGCCACGGCCGATGGCGCAACCACGCTCGCCAGCGGTGCGGCGGCCGCCATTGATCTGGAACGCATTGAGGTACGTGCGCAGCGCGAGGCGCAGATCCGCGCCGTTGAACTCAAGCGCGACGCCAATGGCGTGCAGGACGCGGTTGCCTCCGACTCGATGGGTGACTACCCGGACATGAATGTCGCTGAGTCGCTGCAGCGCCTGCCTGGCGTCAGTGTCACCCGCGATCAGGGCGAAGGTCGCTTCGTGGTGATCCGTGGCCTGGATGCAGCCTTGAACAGCGTGAGTATCGATGGCATCGCGATCGGTACGCCGGAAGATTCCTCGCGTGCGGCGCCGTTGGACGTCATTCCCTCCGAGTCCACCGAGCGCCTGCGGGTGATCAAATCGGCCACACCGGATATGCCGGGTGATGCCATCGGCGGCGCGGTGGTGGTGGAGTCTGCATCGGCCTTCGATCGTGATGGCCGTTCCTTGAAGGGCAAGCTGGAAGGCAGCCATCAGGAACTATCGGGCGAGACCAGCCCGAAGGCGGCGTTCAACTACAGCGAAGTGTTTGCGGAAACCTTCGGTGTGGCGCTGGGTGTGAACTATCAGAAGCGCACGTTTGAATCCGATAACACCGAAGTGGAGTACGACAACTTCAAGGGCGGTGCCGATGATGATCTGGTGGCGGTAGAGATCCAGCGCCGCAAGTACACCATCGAGCGTGAGCGCACCGGTGCAAACTTGAATTTCGATTGGCGTCCGGATGACGACAATCGCTACTACCTGCGCACCCTGTACAGCCAGTTCGACGATGCCGAAACCCGCCAGCGCACCATCTTTGGTCTCGGCGACGGCGAAATCACCGCCCTTGGTGGTGGCCGCTATCAGGTGGACGATCTGCCGGCCGATGCCATCAGCAAGCGCATGCGCTACCGCACCAAGGAAGAGAACACCTTGGCCGTCAGTCTGGGTGGTGAGAACCGTCTGAGCGGCGCAGTGCTGGATTACAAGCTGGGTTATACCAAGACGCGCGAGCGCGTGAATGATGAAATGGAAGCACGCTTCGACTACGACGGTGGCGACATGTCCGCAACCCTCAACCAGAACAGTGGCATTCCAGGCATGAGCCTGAGTGATAGCGGCTGGATGGACAACGGCAATTATGTGTTCGACCGCGTGGTGCTCTCGCCCAAGCAGATCGACGACAGCGAGCGCAGCGCACAGGTCAATATCCGTTTCGATGGCGACAAGGGCAGTTACAAGTTCGGTGTGCTCGGCCGCTGGCGCGAACGCGACGTCAATGTGGATGAGGTCGAGCTGCGTACCGGTCCGGCAGTTGACCTCTCCAGCTGGAACGGCAAGACCCTGGAGTATCGCGGTGGCAGCCTCGGCCAAGGCATGAGTTCGGCGGCGATGCGCGCCTGGTGGGCGGCCAACGGCAGCAAGTACAGCGCCAAGTCCGGTGACGTCGCCGGCAACAAGATGACCTCGCTGGAAGAGGACTACATCGCCAGCGAAGACATCCTCTCGGCCTATGCAATGGGCACCTGGGATATTGGCGCGTTGCGCGTGATTGGTGGCGTGCGCGTCGAGAACACCCAGTTCAATGCCACCGGCAACGACGTGGATATCGCCAGCGACGGCAAGACCGTCGTCGTGACGCCGCGCATCGCCAACAACAGCTATACCAGCGTGCTGCCGGGCCTGCATCTGCGCTACGACACCAACAATGATTGGGTGTTGCGCGGCTCGGTCAACAAGACAGTGGCGCGCCCGTCGTTCGGTGATGTCTCGCCGCGCTTGGCAGTAAACCGCGACGACAAGGAAGCGCGCATCGGCAACCCGAACCTGGATCCGTACGAATCCACCAATCTGGATTTCTCGTTCGAGCGCTATCTGGGTGACAGCGGCATCATCTCCTTGGGCTTGTTCCACAAGTCCATCGACGGCTACATCGTACAGACCGTGACCGACAGCGATCCCGAGTACCCGGGCTTTGACGTGACCCGTTCGATCAATGGCGACAAGGCCAAGGTCTTCGGCGCCGAGTTCAACTGGCAGCAGCAGCTGAGCTTCCTGCCGGGAGCGTGGGCTGGCCTGCTGGTCGGTGCCAGCGGTACCTGGCTGGATACCGATTTTGATCCGGGCATTGCCGGCCGCGAGGGCGATGATTTCAATCTGCCGCGCGCGTCCAAGAACATCTACAGCGCGCATATCGGCTATGAGTGGGGCAGCCTCAGTACCCGTCTGGCCGGTGTCTATCGCAGCGAGTACCTGGACACCATCGGCGACAGCCGTGCCTTTGATATCTATGTCGCGCCGCATACCCAGCTCGACTTCAGCTTCGACTACAAACTAAGCAAGAACGTGAGTCTGTACCTGGAAGCGTCCAACCTGCTGGATGAGCCGCTGGAGCTCTATCAAGGCATTTCCTCGCGCACCCTGCAGAACGAGGAATACGGCCGCACCTACGCGATCGGCGTGAAGGTGGCAATGTGAAGGCCGCGCTTCTCGCTACCGCTGTCGCGCTGGTGCTGGGTGCCTGCCAGCCGACGCCGAAGTCCGCCACGCCGCCGACCGCTGCCGATCTTGCCGAGGGCGCGACCGCTGTCCCGTCCACGTTGGTCGCCGAAGCTTTCCTGACGCCGATGACGCCGGCTGACAACATCGATTCGCCGGCCAGTTGGCGCGGCGCCGATGGCCAGCTGTGGCTGATCGCCACCGCCAAGGCCACCGACAAGCTGGTGGTGTACGACGGCCAGACTGGCAAGCATCTGCGCGACATCGGCAGCACCGGCACCGCGCTGGGTCAGTTCGACCGACCCAATGGCATTGCCGTGCAGGACGACCTGGTCTTCATCGTTGAACGCGACAACCACCGCGTGCAGGTCCTGCAGTTGCCGGACTTCAAGCCGCTGGGCGTGTTTGCCGACAATGACCTGCGCAAGCCTTATGGTTTGTGGGTGAACCCGGTGCAGGGCGGTTACGACCTGTATGTCACCGACTCCTACGACGATGGCGAGGATGCGGCTGGCAACGACATCCTGCCGGCGCTGGAGCGGTTGAACGAGCGTGTGCGTCGCTATCACGTCACGGTTGATGGCGGCACAGTGCAGGCCAAGCTCGTACGCAGCATCGGCGACAGCTCGCCCAAGGGTGCGCTGCGTGTGGTCGAGTCGATCTGGGGCGATCCGGCCAACGATCGGCTGCTGATCGCCGAAGAAGACGAAAGCTATGCCAGTGAGTTCAAGGTCTATAACCTGGCTGGTGACTTCAGTGGCGAGACCTTTGGTCGCGGCCTGTTCAAGGCACAGGCTGAAGGCGTGATGCTGCGTACCTGCGGCGAAGGCGGCTGGTGGATCACCACCGAGCAGGGCAAGCAGCGCAGCACCTTCCATCTGTTCGATCGCAAGACCTTGGCGCCGGTGGGCTCGTTCCATGGCAATACGGTGGCCAACACCGACGGCATCTGGAACAGCCAGCAGGTATCGGCGCGTTTCCCGCAGGGCGCGCTGTATGCGGTGCATGACGATCAGGGCGTGGTGGCCTTCGATTGGCGTGATATCGCCAAGGCACTGTCCTTGCCGCAGGACTGTGGCAAGTGAGGGGGCAGGTGCGTTTGTGCCAGCGGCTGCCGTCGCTGGTGCTGATCAGTGCAGCGCTGATGGGCGCAGCTGGAGCGGTGGGGGCCGCTCCAGCTGCCGAGCCCAATACGCAGGTGCCGGCGGGGAGCCAGCACTATGCCGCCAGTGGCTTCCCGGACCGCATCGTCGCGTCGCCAGCGCAGGACGCCAGCACCGGCTTTGCGGTGGCGTGGCGCACCGCGCCGCTGGCACAGCCCGCGTTGCTGGAAATCACCGTGGCCGGCGATTCGCCGGATATGGGCAAGGTGCAGCAGCTGAGTGCTGGCAGCCAGCTGCTGCAGACCGAGAACGGCAGCAGCCAGCACCATCGTGCGCTGATTGATGGTCTGCAGGCTGACACGCTGTATGCCTACCGCGTGCAGGGGCAGGGCAGCTGGAGCGCATGGCAGCACTTCCGTACGGCCGCCGCTGCCGGCCAGCCGCTGACCGTGCTGTACTTTGGTGATACCCAGAACAAGAACCTCAGCCATGTCAGCCGGGTGATCCGCCAGGGCTGGCAGACTGCGCCAGACGCACGGCTGACGCTGTTTGCTGGTGATCTGGTCAGCGGCGGTGATGGCGAGGACGACAACGAATGGGGCGAGTGGTTTGCCGCCGGTGGCTGGTTGCTGCCGGGCACGGCAGTCGCACCGGCCGCTGGTAACCACGAGTACTTCGAAGAGTTCGAGGGCACGCCACAGGAAAGGCGTGTGCTGGGCAAGCATTGGCCAGTCACCTTCGCGTTGCCAAACAATGGCGCGCCAGCTACTGCCAGTACGACCTATTGGTTCGATTATCAGGGCCTGCGTGTGGTGGTGCTGGATGGCACTTCGGCGCTGGATCTGGGTACCGCCAAGGCACAGGCAAGCTGGTTGGAGGGCGTGCTGGAAAGCAGCCGCCAGCCCTGGAACATCGTGGTGGTGCACCAGCCTTTGTATCCCTTGCGCGCCGAGCGTGACAGCTCAGTGCTTGCCAGCGAGATCCGCCCGGTGCTGCAGCGGCACAAGGTCGATCTGGTGCTGCAGGGCCACGATCACACCTACGGGCGCCGCGCCGATGCAGGTGCAACGCTGCCGCAGTACATCTCGTCCGTTGCCGGTCCAAAGCAGTACCGCTTGTCACCGGAAGCACGGGCGACGATGAAGCCCACCGCCGAGGATACCCAGTTGTTCCAGGTGCTGCGGCTGGACGACAAGGGGCTGCGTTACGAAGCACGTACGGCAACCGGCCGCCTGTATGACGCCTTCAAGATCAGCCGCAACGTCGATGGTGGTAAGCGGTTCAGTGAGATCACCGAAGGCCGCATCCAGCAGCGTGATTGCCCGCGTGCAGTCTCGCCCAAGGGTCGCGACGACCGTTGCTGGGAGTGAGCAGATGAAGGCGATGCAGGCAGTTATATGCGGCGTAGTGCTGGCGATGGCGTCACAGCTCGTGGCAGCGGCTGAACTACTGCATCCCTTCGCGTTGCCGCAGCCGGGCAATGCGCCGGAGGAAGCGCTGCTGGTGGTGGAAATCCCCGCTGGCGGCGCCATCAAGTACGAACTCGGCGAGCACGGCGAACTGCGGGTGGATCGCTTCTTGTCGATGCCGGTCGCCTATCCGGCCAACTACGGTTCGATGCCGCAGACCTTGGCTGGTGATGGCGACCCGTTGGATGCGCTGGTGCTGACCCGCTTGCCAATCCAGCCGGGTGCGGTCGTGCGCTTCCGTCCGCTGGGCGTGTTGCGGATGGTCGACAAAGGCGAGGCCGACGAGAAAATTGTTGGTGTACCGGTGGATGCGGTCGATCCAACTTATGCGAAGGTGCGCGTCCTGGAGGATCTGCCAGCGGTGGAGATCCAGCGCATCGAAGCGTTCTTCCGGGTCTACAAGCAGCTGCCCGGCGGCGCCGACATCCAGCTCAATGGCTGGGGCGATGCCGGCGAGGCCAAGCAGGTGATACGCCGGGCACTGGCTGGCTATCAGCGGGCCAAATCTGCGCGCTGAGCATCGAACCGGTTTCACGGCTTCGCTGTTGGCTTGCTCCTATAATGAATGCGGATTCGTCCCGATGGGTCATCGCTTATGTGTCGGCAAAGCTGATGCGGTGATGGCAACAGGTAGCAATGACGGCTCAGTCAGGGGTGCTGGCTGGGCGATCACGGCGGGCTGCCGCTTTGCGGCAGGTGCCCAATCAAGGAGGGTGGTCATGCGCATTATGGGTAAGACGTGGAACAAGTTGGCTGTAGCGGCCATGTTGCTTGCAGTAGCAGCGAGTGCGGGGGCCGCGCCGCCGTTGGAGGAGGAGATCGTCAACCCCAGTGAGGTGCTGTTCGAAGGCGGCAAGGCCTACGCTGATGCCGGCGGCGGGCAGATGGAGCAGCTGCACAGCCGCAAGCAGGGCGGCGAGACGATCTATTACCGGCTGGTCCGCTACGACAACGAAAACGGGTACGTCGAAAACGACGGTGCGCAAGTGCTGGCGCAGACCTTCCGTACCGAATCGAGCATCGGCCAAACGCCGTACCGTTACTACGGCGAAGGCCGGCTTTCGCGCCCGGATTTCTACAACAGCCCCTACAACCGCGATGCCCGCCAGCGTTACTCCGGGCCGGGTTACTTCGGCAGCTGCAGCCGCTATGACGGCTGCAAGGAAGTGCAGATCGTGCCGCTGTGGCCGTATTACCGCGGCTACTGATACTTCAGATGCTTGATGCAAACAGGAACGGCGGCCTGCACGGCCGCCGTTCCTGTTTGACGCATGGCACAGTGCTCAGGCGCTGAGCGCTTCGACCACGCGCAGCTTCGGGTGGCCCTTCGAGCGCTGCTGATATTCCTGCTCGATATCAGCCAGGCGCTTGGCGTTGGGGCATTGCAGCATCATGTAGTTGGCGTCGAAGTTGAGTTTGGCGACCAGGAAGTCGATGAATGCGCGCACCTTGGGGGAGACCAGCCGGCCGCCGGCAAACACCGCATTGAAGTCGTAGTCCGGGCCGGTCCAGCCGGGCAGAATCTGCCGCACCATGCCGGATTCGACAAAGGGCTTGGCCATCACATCGCTGCTGAGCATCAGGCCTTCCCCGGCCACAAGAGCGGCGTTCAGCGCTGAGGGATCGTTTGCCACAAGCAGAGGATTGACCGGAAACTCGCGCATCTCGCCGCCATTCTCAGCCAACGTCCAGGTAAAGCGCTGAGTCTGCCCGTGATGGGTCTTGCGGATCGCCAAGGTGCGGTGGAACTGCAGCTCGTCGGGGTGCTGGGGCTCGCCGTGCACGGCGATATAGGCCGGGCTGGCAAATACCTGGGTACGCAGACTGCCCAGCTTGCGCGCGATCAGGTTGGAGTCGGGCAGTGCGCCGACGCGCAACGCCAGGTCCACTTCACCGGAGATCAGGTCCAGGGTTTCATTGCCCAGATGCATATCGACCCGGATCTCCGGGTATTCACTCTGGAACTGGCCCAGCAGCGGTGCAATCCAGCAGGTGCCGATGGAGTACGGCACGGTGAAACGTAACCAACCGCGCGGGCCGGACTGCAGCTGGCTGACCGCGCTCTCAGCCTGGTCCAGTTCGCGGGCGATACGCTGGCAGTGCTCGTAGTAGACCGTGCCGGCCTCGGTCAGGCCGAGGCGGCGCGTGGTCCGATGCAGCAAGCGCGCGCCCAAGCGGGTCTCCAGCTCCTGCACCTTGCGGCTGACCGTGGTCTTGGGTTGGCCGAGCAATCGCGCAGCGGCAGTGAAACTGCCCTGTTCGACCACTTTGACGAAGATCAGGGTGTCGTTGAGATCGTTGGCCATGGGTAGGACTCTTGCGGCAGCGGAATTGTGCCGGCGACGGGATGATTATTCCCTTCAATCCGTACTAATCAAGTCTGGATTAGAGGCCTATCTTGTACGCCTGTACCCGATCCGGACATGCCGTCATGCGCATGCGTTCCCCGATGGCCCTGCCAGCGCCACGCCGCGAACCCAGTTACCGCAATGCTTTGCCTTCAAGGGTTGCCTGCAATCGATTGAATCCATTGCAGTTTGAAGCCTTGCTTGGTGATTTGCAGGCAGATGCTCCGAGGACCCTCTGGAGCAAACGCGCTGCGGTGGTGCGCCGAGCCCTGGGGCGCTTTGTCCCATTGGTGGTCCAAAAATTTCCGCGGACGGGACAGTGATCCCGCCGCAACCGGCGCTGTTCTGGCCGACCAAGGTCCAGCTGCGCAAATTGTCGCCTGACGGACAGCTGCCGCGGCGATGTCGAGCTCCGCTTTGTTTTCCCGCAATTCCCTGATCACCTCCCCCTTGGAGCACGAAATGAAAGGTATCTCCCCATCACCCACGCTGCGCCGCGTTGCCTTGGCTGGCATGTCGGCGCTGAGTCTGGCCGTCCTGGTCGCCTGCAGCGGCGGCCACGCTGAGAACGCCGCTCCGCCGGCACCCGAGGTAAGCGTTGCGCCGGTGCTTATCAAGCAGGTGGCACAGTGGGATGAGTTCAGCGGTCGCATCGAGGCGGTGCAGAGCGTTGAGCTGCGTCCGCGCGTGTCCGGCTACATCGACAAGGTCAATTACGTCGAAGGCGAAGAGGTCAAGAAGGGTGATGTGCTGTTCACCATCGACGCGCGCAGCTACCAGGCCGAGTTCAACCGTGCGCAGGCCGAATTGAACCGTGCACGCACCCAGGCCGGCTTGGCGCGCAGCGAATCCGAGCGTGCGCGTCGCCTGGCCGAGCAGCAGGCCATTGCTGCGGAAACCGCCGAGCAACGCCGCGCCAGTGCTGATCAGGCTGGTGCGCAGGTACAGGCCGCGCAGGCGGCCTTGGATGCGGCGCGGCTCAACCTGGAGTTCACCAAGGTGCGTGCGCCGATTGATGGCCGCGCCGGACGCGCGATGGTCACCGCCGGCAACCTGGTCACCGCCGGTGATGCAGCCAGTGTGCTGACCACCCTGGTGTCGCTGGATACGGTGCATGTCTACTTCGATGCCGACGAGTCCACCTACCTGCGCTATGCGCAGATGGCCCGTAATGGTGAGCGTCCGAGCGAGCGCGATCAGGCCTTGCCGGTGAAAGTTGGCCTGAGCGGTGAGCAGGGCTATCCGCACGAAGGCAAGGTCGATTTCCTCGACAACCAGATCACCCGCAGCACCGGCACCATCCGCGTGCGTGCGCTGCTGGACAACGCCAGTCGCCAGTTCACCCCGGGCCTGTTCGCTCGCGTGCAGCTGTTGGGCAGTGGCCAGTTCCAGGCGGTACTTGTAGACGACAAGGCAGTGCTGACCGATCAGGACCGCAAGTACGTCTTCGTGCTGGACAAGGACAACAAGGCGCAGCGTCGTGATGTGCAGCTTGGTCGCAATGCCGAGGGCCTGCGCATCGTCGAACAAGGTCTGGCTGCTGGCGACAAGGTGATCGTCGACGGCGTGCAGAAGGTGTTCATGCCAGGCATGCCGGTGCAGGCCAAGCCGGTTGCGATACAGCGCGTCGCGGCATCAGCCACCCAGGCCGTGAGCAGCATCAACTAAGCCGCCAACTACCTTTGCCGGCGTGGCTGCTGGCCGTGAGTGTCTGCTCCTGTTGGGAGCGGACAGGGCGGCTGCAGCCTGACGCCAGCTTTTCCAAGGATTTCCCATGGATTTTTCCAGATTTTTCATCGACAGGCCGATCTTCGCGGCGGTGTTGTCGATCGTGATCTTCGCCGCTGGCCTGGTCAGCATTCCGTTCCTGCCCATTGGCGAGTACCCGGAAGTAGTGCCGCCTTCGGTGGTGGTGCGTACGGTGTATCCGGGTGCCAATCCCAAGGTGATCGCCGAGACGGTGGCTACGCCATTGGAAGAAGCCATCAACGGCGTTGAGGGCATGATGTACCTCAAGTCTGTGGCCGGCTCCGATGGCGTGCTGCAGATGACCGTCACCTTCCGTCCGGGTACCGATCCCGATGAAGCGGCGGTGAAGGTGCAGAACCGCGTCGCGCAGGCGCAGGCGCGCTTGCCTGAAGACGTGCGGCGGCAGGGTGTGACCACCCAGAAGCAGTCGCCAACCTTCCTGATGGTTGTGCATCTCACCTCACCCAAGGGCAACTACGACACCTTGTACCTGCGCAATTACGCACGTCTGCACGTCAAGGACGGGCTGGCGCGTATTCCGGGTGTTGGCGACGCGCAGATCTTCGGCGGCGGCGATTACGCCATGCGTGCCTGGCTGGATCCGGACAAGGTCGCTTCGCGCGGCTTGACCGCCAGCGACGTGGTGCGTGCCATGCGTGAGCAGAACGTGCAGGTATCGGCCGGCCAGCTTGGTGCCGAGCCGATGCCGAACAGCCAGTTCCTGACCTTGATCAACGCGCAGGGCCGCCTGCGCAGCGAGCAGGAGTTCGGTGACATCGTGCTCAAGAGCGGCACCGACGGCGAAGTGGTGCGGCTGTCGGATGTGGCGCGTATCGAACTGGGTGCGGGCGACTACACCTTGCGCTCGCAGCTGGATGGCAAGAACGCCGTTGGCATCGGCATCTTCCAGGCGCCCGGCGCCAATGCGTTGGAAATCCGCGATGCGGTGATCGGCCGCATGGACGAGCTGCAGAAGACCTTCCCGGCCGACGTGAAGTACGAGGCGGTGTACGACACCACCATCTTCGTGCGCGATTCGATCAAGGCTGTGGTAACCACGCTGTTGGAAGCCATCGCCCTGGTGGTGCTGGTGGTGATCCTGTTCCTGCAGACCTGGCGTGCCTCGATCATTCCGTTGATCGCGGTACCGGTGTCGATCGTGGGCACCTTTGCTGCGCTGTACATGCTGGGCTTCTCGATCAATACGCTGAGCCTGTTCGGTCTGGTGCTGGCGATCGGTATCGTGGTCGATGACGCGATCGTGGTGGTGGAGAACGTCGAGCGCAATATCGAAGAAGGCCTGTCGCCAACGGCGGCTGCGCATCAGGCAATGAAGGAAGTGTCCGGCCCGATCGTCGCGATTGCGTTGGTGCTGTGTGCGGTGTTCGTGCCGATGGCCTTCCTGTCCGGCGTTACCGGCCAGTTCTACAAGCAGTTCGCGGTGACGATTGCCATCTCCACGGTGATCTCGGCGATCAACTCGCTGACCCTGTCACCGGCGCTGGCTGCGCGTCTGCTCAAGCCGCACGGCGCGGCCAAGGATGCGCCGAGCCGCTTGATCGACAAGTTGTTCGGTTGGGTGTTCCGTCCGTTCAATCGCTTCTTCAAGACCAGCTCGGAAAAGTACGAGCGCGGCGTGTCACGCATCCTCGGCCGTCGCGGTGCGGTGTTCGTGGTCTATGCGGTACTGCTGCTTGGTACCGGCGTGATCTTCAAGCTGGTGCCGCCGGGCTTCATCCCGACCCAGGACAAGCTCTATCTGATCGCCGGTGTGAAGCTGCCGGAAGGCTCGTCCATTGCACGCACCGATGAAATGCTGCGCAAGGTGGCCCAGATTGCCCAGGAAACCGATGGCGTTGCCCACACCATCTCGTTCCCCGGCTTGAACGCACTGCAGTTCACCAATACGCCCAACACCGGCGTGGCCTTCATTCCGCTCAAGCCGTTCAACGAGCGCAAGGGGCGTACTGCAGCGCAGATCAATGCCGAGATCAACCAGAAGATCGCCGGGCTGCAGGAAGGCTTCGCCTTCGCGATGATGCCGCCGCCGATCCTCGGCTTGGGTAACGGTAACGGCTACCAGATGTTCATCGAGGACCGTGGCAATCTCGGCTACGGCGCTTTGCAGAACGCGGTGCAGAGCATGCAGGGCGCAGTTGCGCAGACGCCTGGCATGGCCTATCCGATCACCAGCTACCAGGCCAACGTGCCGCAGCTGGACGCTGAAGTTGACCGGGTCAAGGCCAAGGCGCAGGGCGTGCAGTTGACCGAACTGTTCGACACGCTGCAGACCTACCTGGGTTCGGCCTATGTCAACGACTTCAACCAGTTCGGCCGTACCTGGCAGGTGATCGCGCAGGCCGATGGTCAGTTCCGCGACAGCGTGGAAGACATCGGCAAGCTGCGTACCCGCAATGATCGCGGCGAGATGGTGCCGATTGGCTCGATGGTGACCGTCAAGGAAACGTATGGTCCGGACCCGGTGCTGCGTTTCAATGGTTACCCGGCGGCGGATCTGGCCGGTGAAGCCGATCCGCGCATGCTGTCTTCGGCTGAGGCGATGAACAAGCTCACCGAAATTGCAGGCCAGGTGTTACCGGCCGGCATGGTTACGGAGTGGACCGACCTGAGCTACCAGCAGGCTACCCAGGGCAAAGCTGCCTTCATCGTGTTCCCGGTGGCGATCCTGCTGGCCTTCCTGGTGCTTGCCGCGCTGTACGAAAGCTGGTCGCTGCCACTGGCGGTGATCCTGATCGTACCGATGACCTTGCTGTCGGCATTGTTCGGGGTATGGCTCACCGGAGGTGATAACAACGTCTTCGTACAGGTAGGCTTGGTGGTGTTGATGGGCTTGGCGTGCAAGAACGCGATTCTGATCGTCGAGTTCGCCCGCGAGCTGGAGATGGGTGGCAAGGGCATCGTCGAGGCGGCATTGGAAGCCTGCCGCCTGCGTCTGCGTCCGATCGTGATGACCTCGATCGCCTTCATCGCTGGCACGGTGCCGTTGGTGCTTTCGCACGGCGCAGGTGCCGAGGTGCGCTCGGTCACTGGTATCACCGTGTTTGCCGGCATGTTGGGTGTGACCTTGTTTGGTCTGTTCCTGACCCCGGTGTTCTATGTGGCGCTGCGCAAGTTCGTGTCACGTAACGGTGGTGGCAAGTTGGTACAGCATGGCGAGCCGACCATCCACCATTGATGGCAGGTGTAACTCCATTGCGGGAGGCTGCAGATGTGTTGCCTCCCGCAAGTCCTTGCCACCTTCACCGGCAAGGATGGTTTGAAATGTTATCGGGCTTGTATCAGTTCATTCCCCCAAGGAAAAGCAAATGAATACCCAGAACACCAAAGTTGCCCTGGTTACCGGCGCCACCCGCGGCATCGGCCTTGAGACCGTACGCCAGCTCGCCGCCGCAGGCGTGCACACGCTGTTGGCCGGGCGCAACTACGAAACCGCCGCCGCAAAGGCGCAGGAGCTGCAGGCGGAAGGGCTGCCGGTGGAAGCCATCCAGCTCGACGTCAACGATACCGACAGCATTGCGGTGGCGGTGGAGCGTGTAACGCAACAGCACGGCAAGCTCGACATCCTGGTCAACAACGCCGGCGTGCTGGTCGATGACCTGCAGGCCGGTGCCAGCGGTCAGTCGCTGGAAACCTGGCGTAGCACCTTCAATACCAATCTGTTCGCGGTGGTTGAATTGACGGTGGCCTTCCTGCCGCTGCTGCGTGCGGCGCCGGCTGGACGCATCGTCAATGTGTCCAGCATCCTCGGCTCGTTGACCCTGCATGCGCAGCCTGGATCTTCGATCTACGGTTTCCTGGTACCGGCCTACAACGCCTCCAAAAGTGCGCTGAACGCCTGGACGGTGCAGCTGGCTCATGAGCTGCGCGAAGGCCCGATCAAGGTCAATGCGGTGCACCCGGGTTATGTCAGGACCGACATGAACGGTGGCGAAGGCGAGATCGATGTCGCTGAGGGTGCGCGCTCCAGCGTGGGTATGGCCTTGATCGGTGCCGATGGCCCGACCGGCAGCTTCAGCTACCTCGGCGAGGTGCTGCCGTGGTGACACGTGTGCTGGTAACCGCAATGGCCAGCGCCTTGCTGGCCGGCTGCGTGAGCGTTGGCCCGGACTACAAGGCAGCACCGGTTGAGCCGGTGAGCCTGCAGGGTGCGGCGGATCCCGCGTTCTCCAATGCGCCGCCGGTCGCCAACTGGTGGGCACAGTTTGATGATCCAGTCCTGGGTCAGTTGGTGCATGACGCGCTGGGCGACAATCTGGATCTGCAGATCGCCATGGCCCGCGTGCGCGCCGCACGCGCGGTGTTCACCGAGCAACGTCTGGATCAGCTGCCGCATATCACTGCAGGTGGCAGCCAGGACCGGCGCATGCAGCCGGATGCGTCGCTGGGTGGTGAGCGTGCTTTCAGCGAAACCTACCAGCTCGGCTTCGATGCGGGTTGGGAGCTGGACCTGTTCGGCCGGCAGCGCCGGGCGGCCGAAGCTGCACGTGCCGACCTCGGTGCCGAACGCGATAATCTGGCCGATGCGCAGGTGATGGTGGCGGCCGAAGTGGCGCGCAACTATTTCGAACTGCGCGGCTCGCAGAAACGGATTGCGGTTGCGCGCGACACGCTGCTGAATCTGCGTGAGACCCAGCGGCTGACCGAAACCCGTTTGGAACTGGGTGCGGGCAGTGAGCTCGATGTGCAGAGCAGCCGTGCCCGTTTGAAGGCGATCGAGGCGGACATTCCATTGCTGGAAGTTGCAGAGGTGCAGTCGCGGCATCGCCTTGCCGTGCTGCTCGGGCAGCGTCCCGGTTCACTGGATGCCTTGCTGCAACCACGCGAAGTGCCGGCCTTCGCCAAGGCCTTGCCGCTGGGCGACACCAGCGACTTGTTGCGACAACGCGCCGACGTGCGCATGGCCGAGCGTCGCTTGGCAGCAGCTACGGCACGTGTTGGCGTGGCAACGGCAGATCTGTTCCCGCGCATCAGCCTGAGTGGCTTCGTCGGCTTTCTCGGCGGTGATGCTTCGGGCCTGGTGAATGGCAACAACAAGGCCTGGTCGTTGACCCCGTCAATCAGCTGGGCGGCATTCGACTTCGGCACGGTGCGAGCGCGCCTGCGTGCCAGCAAGGCGCAGGCCGATGGCGCGGCCGCCGAGTACGAGAAGGCGGTGCTGCTGGCCTTGGAAGACACCGAGAACGCACTGACCCGCTATGCCAAGCAGCAGGCGCGGCTGGGTATCGTGGCCGAGCAGGCACAGGCCGCGCGCAAGGCGGAATCGCTTGCGCAGCTGCGTTATCGTGAAGGCTCCGAAGACTTCCTGGCCTTGCTGGATGCACAGCGTAATCAGTTGGCTGCAGACGATGCACTGGCGGCAGCCGAGGCTTCGGTGAATGTCAGTGTCGTTGCTGTCTACAAAGCGCTGGGCGGATGGGGCGGGCAACCTGGTCCTGCGTTGGCGGTTACCAGCGTGCGTTGAGAAGGCGTTCCCCCTCTCATCAACCTATCTCTGCTTGGGGAGGGGGAGCTTCTAGTGCTACAAAAAAGAAACAGGCGGCCATGGGCCGCCTGTTTCGTTAGGCGTTACAGAAACTCAGGCCGCGTCAGCCTGCGCCCGACGCGGTCCTTCCAGCAGCGCACGACCGACCATGTCGACAAGCACGTCGAGCTCTTCTTCATCCATGCCGAAGTGCGGGGTGAAGCGCAGCGAGTTCTCGCCGCCGTGGATCACGTTGACGCCGTGCATGCGCAGCCATTCTTCGGTGGAGCCGGCGCCATAGCACTTGAATTGCGGGGCCAGCTCGCAGGAGAACAGCAGGCCGGTGCCCTGTACCTTGGTGATCAGGCCGCCGAGCTTGGCTTTGAGGGCTTCCAGCTTCTGCACGGCCTGCTCGCCGCGCAGACGGATGTTCTGGCGGACTTCCGGCGACAGGCGGGCGAGGGTGGCAACGGCCACATCCAGCGCGCGCGGGTTGGTGGTCATGGTGTTGCCATACACGCCCTTGCGGTAGAGCTTGGCGGCATGCTCGGTGACAGCCAGTACCGACAGCGGGAACTGCGCGCCGTTCAATGCCTTGGAATAGGTTTCCATGTCCGGCGGGTCCAACGTCTCGTAGCCCGGGTAGTCGACAAAGGACAGGGTGCCGTGCGCGCGCAGTGCGGCCTGGATGGAATCGATCAGCAGCAGGCTGCCGTGCTCGCGGGTGAGTTCGCGGACCAGCTTGTAGAAGCTAGCCGGTACTGCGCGGCCCGGGTCGCCTTCGCCCATTACCGGTTCCAGGAATACCGCCTCGATGAACCAGTTGTTGGCCTTGGCATCGGCAAACACCTTGCGCATCGCCGCTTCGTCATAGGGTGCCACGGTGATGACGCTGTTCTCGCCGCGGTAGCTGGCCAGGTGCTGGTCATAGGCCTTGCGGCTGGAGTCCGAGTACAGCGCGGGGCGGTCGGTGCGGCCGTGGAAGCTGCCCTTGATCACCACACGCTTGATGGTGGCGCCGGCATGCGGTGCGCCCGGGTCGGTCTGCAGCTTGGCGTTGATATCGGCGATGCGTGCGGCCAGGCCGACCGCCTCGGAGCCGGAGTTCAAACACATGAAATGAGTGAACGGACAGCCGCCACGGCTGTGGCCGATTTCCTTGCGCATGGCCTGCACGAAGCGGCGCTGGGCCAGACTCGGGGTCATGATATTGGCCATGACCTGTGGCTTGGCGGCGGCTGCCATCACGTCGGCCGGGGTGTGGCCGAAGCCGAGCATGCCGTAGCCGCCGGCGTCATACAGCACCGCACCCTTGAGCGAGATCACCCACGGGCCGCAGGCGGCCAGGGCGATGTAGGGAACGATGGCATCGTCGGCATAGAAATTGACGAAACCCGCCTGCATGGCGTCGATCTGGTCCTGTTCGTCCAGATCCAGCAGGTCGGCGGCTTCGTCCTTGATGCGGGCGTATTCGCTGGCGGCAGCGGCGATGGCGACGGCCAGGTCCGGGTGAGCGACGGCCAAGCGTTCAACGCTGGCGTCGTCCAGGCCTTGGGTCAGGCGGTGGCCGGCGTGCGCGCGAAGCGGGGCGAGGGGGCCGAGTACGGTCATGCTCATCTCCAGAAGTTTCTTGTATATACCCATTATCTGGAGATTCTGGACATATGGCAGCTATGATCTCGACGGATTTTCGGGTAATTTCGTCGAATCGACGAAGCTGGTTAGCAATGTGAATATTTCCCCTGCCGACGAACGCCTGTTGTCCGTGCTGCGCGAGGACGCGCGCGCCTCCACCGCACAGATAGCCCGTCGGCTTGGCCTGTCGCGGACCACGGTGCAGAGCCGCATCGACCGGCTTGAACAACTGGGGGTAATTGCCGGCTA
This sequence comes from Stenotrophomonas sp. STEN018, assembly GCF_056760235.1. Taxonomy (NCBI): domain Bacteria; kingdom Pseudomonadati; phylum Pseudomonadota; class Gammaproteobacteria; order Lysobacterales; family Lysobacteraceae; genus Stenotrophomonas; species Stenotrophomonas sp. STEN018. Next base: position 85,189 of record NZ_JBRREK010000010.1, on the reverse strand, counting down.
TACGGTGCGTACCCACGAGGACTACGAGCAGGGCCAGGTGCGTGCGCACGTGCTGATCACCGTACTGCCGAAGAAGATGCCGGCGGTGGTCAAGGCGCTGCGCGACATCACCGAGGTGCGCTCGCTGCATTCGGTCAGCGGCAACCATGACCTGATTGCGATGGTGGTGGTGGGTGGGGTCAGCGAGATGGACGTGGTGACCGATGCGATCGGTGCGGTTGATGGGGTGGAGCGGACCAACAGCGCGATCATTCTTTCTACCAAGTTTGAGCGGTGAGGTAGTTCGCCGCGTTGCCTTGGCTCTGCTTTAAAACGGAGCCAACGCCAAAGCCCAAAAACCAGCTCTCTCGCCCCTGAGGGCTACAATAGTCGGCTCCCCGTACGAAGTTCCGGCCTTGAAGAAGTCCGATTTCACCTATGACCTGCCTGAGGAATTGATCGCCCAGGCCCCCTTGGCCGAGCGTTCGGCCAGCCGCCTGCTGCTGGTTCCACCGGCACCGGCACCGTTCGATGACCGCCAGGTGCGTGATCTGGCCGAGTTGCTGCAGCCCGGCGATCTGCTGGTGTTCAACGACACCCGCGTCATCCCGGCGCGCCTGTTCGGGCAGAAAGCCAGTGGCGGCCGTGTCGAGATCCTGATCGAGCGTCTGCTCGGTGGCCAGCAGGCGCGCGCACAGATCGGCGCCAGCAAGTCGCCCAAGCCCGGTAGTCGCATTCAGCTTGACGCCGGCGGCGAAGCCGAGGTGCTTGGCCGCGATGGCGAGTTCTATGTGCTGCGCTTTGATATCCCCGAATCGCTGGAATCCTGGCTGGTACACGAAGGCCGCTTGCCGCTGCCGCCTTACATCCATCGTGAGCCGGGTGTGGACGACCGTGAGCGCTACCAGACGGTGTTCGCCAAGCAGGTTGGCGCCGTGGCTGCGCCGACCGCCGGTCTGCATTTCGATGAAGCGCTGCTGGCGCAGCTGCGCGAGCGTGGCGTGCAGTTCGGTCATATCACTCTGCATGTCGGCGCCGGCACCTTCCAGCCGGTGCGGGTGGATGATCTTTCGCAGCACGTGATGCACCGCGAATGGCTCAATGTCGGTGCCGAGCTGGTCGAGCAGGTGCGCCGCACCCGTGCTGCCGGTGGCCGCGTGATCGGCGTCGGCACCACCGTGGTGCGGGCGCTGGAGAGTGCGATGCGCGAGGGCGAGCTGCATCCATATGCCGGCGAAACCCAGATCTTCATCACCCCGGGTTACCGCATCCGCAGCGTCGATGCGATGGTTACCAACTTCCATTTGCCGGAAAGCACCTTGTTGATGATGATCAGCGCGTTCGCTGGCAAGCAGCGCGTGTTCGAGGCCTATGCCCACGCCATCGCGCAGAAGTACCGCTTCTTCAGCTACGGCGACGCGATGCTGTTGTTCCCGGCCGGCGAGGGTGCGGCTGTTTGACGCAGTGCATGGACGGATCAAATGAGATAAGTTCTCATTTGATCCGTGTCCGGCCATCGTGGCCGGGACCGACGACCACTTCCGGAGTAATCCATGCGTCATCCGAAGCGTGCCGCCGGCCATCTGGCTGCCTTGTGTTCCCTCGTCCTGCTTGGCGCCTGCGCCAAGAGCGGTGACAACCCCGCCTCTGCTGCCGCGCCGCAGAAGGCCACAGCCGCTGGTGAGGTCAACCTCTACACCACGCGCGAGCCCGCCCTGGTGCAGCCGCTGCTGGATGCGTTCACCGCCGACACCGGCATCAAGGTCAACACCGTATTGCTCAAGGACGGCTTGACCGAGCGGCTCGCGGCAGAAGGTGAGCGTTCGCCGGCCGACGTGCTGATGACGGTGGATACCGGGCGCCTACTCGACGTGGTCGAAGCCGGCCACACCCAGGCGGTGAAGTCGCCGGTACTGGAAGCTGCCATCCCCGCGCACCTGCGCTCGCCAGAAGGCCAGTGGTTTGCGCTGTCGCTGCGTGACCGCGTGGTCTACGCCGACAAGGATCTGGATCTGACCGGCTTCACTTACGAAGATCTGGCCGATCCGAAATGGAAGGGGCGGGTATGCATCCGCTCCGGCCAGCATCCCTATAACACCAGCCTGTTCGCGGCGATGATCGCGCATGACGGCGCGGAGAAGACCGAAGCCTGGCTGCGCGGGGTCAAGGCCAATCTGGCACGCAAGGCTGCCGGTGGTGATCGCGATGTTGCACGCGACATCCTTGCCGGTATCTGCGATATCGGTGTGGCCAATGCGTACTACGTCGGTCGCATGAAGAATGCCGAAGAAGGCTCCGAGCAGCGCAGCTGGGGCGATGCCATCCAAGTGGTTCGGCCGGTATTCGCCAGCGCCGCCGATACCGGCACCCACGTCAATATCTCCGGCGCCGCTGTCGCCCGCCATGCGCCCAACCACGACAATGCGGTGAAGCTGCTGGAGTACCTAGTCAGCGACAGCTCGCAGAGCCTGTATGCGCGTGCCAACTACGAATATCCGGTGAAGCCGGGCGTGGCTCTGGACCCAGTGGTGGCCAGCTTTGGCCCGATGAAAGTGGACCCGCTGCCCTTGGCTGAGGTAGTCGCCAACCGCAAGCTGGCCAGCGAGCTGGTGGACAAGGTCGGTTTCGATAATTGAACCTTGCGGCTCCCGACGGGCTGGTGCCGTGCATGCGGCGCCGGCCTGTTGTTCTGTGATGGATAGTGCTTGATGACGTTGCGATGGAATCCGTGGCTGCTGGGCGCGGCATCGGTGGCGGTGCTGATGTTGGCGCCGGTACTGGGCCTGGCGTGGGCAGCAAGCGATGGCAGCGCCGGGCTGTGGGCGCATCTATGGGCCAATGTGTTGCCGACTGCGCTGCTCAATACCGGCCTGTTGTTGCTGGGCGTTGGTGTATTGGTCGGCGTGCTTGGCACCGGCAGCGCCTGGTTGGTAACGGCGTTTGCATTCCCCGGGCGCAAGCTGCTGAGCTGGGCATTGCTGCTGCCCTTGGCCGTGCCTACCTATATCGCCGCCTTCGCCTATCTGGATGTGCTGCATCCGCTTGGCCCGGTGCAGGGCTTGATCCGCGACCTGCTGGGTTATGACAGTCCGCGCCAGTTCCGGCTGCCGGATATCCGCCATCTTGGCGGCTGCATCGTGCTGCTCGGCTTCGTGCTTTATCCCTACGTTTACCTGACTACCCGTGCCTTGTTCATGACCCAGGCTGCAGGCTTGCTGGAAGCGGCACGCAGCCTGGGCGCGACACCACTGCAGGTGTTCTGGCGGGTGGCGTTGCCATTGGCGCGACCTGCAATTGCAGTGGGCGTAGCGCTGGCCTTGCTGGAAACCCTCAACGACATCGGTGCCTCCGAGTTCCTTGGCGTGCAGACGCTTACCGTGTCGATCTATACCACTTGGGTAAGTCGCGGTGATCTGGCGGGCGCCGCCCAGATCGCGCTGGCGATGCTCGGTGTGGTGGCTTTGTTGCTGACACTGGAGCGCTATGGTCGGCGCCGCCAGCGCTACGCCAGCGTGTTGCGGCCGCGCCCGTTGCAGCCGCAGCAGCTGCGTGGCATTCGAGCCTTGCTCGCGTTGTTGCTGGGGCTGCTGCCGGTGCTGTTGGGCTTTGTGGTGCCGGCGGCCTATCTGCTCTGGGAAGCGGTGGAGCGCCTGCAGGTTGCCAGCATCTCGCCGCAGCTGCTGGTCGCGCTGTGGAACACGCTGAGGGTTGCGTTGTTGGCGACGGTTGCGGCGATGGCGCTGGGCCTGCTGGTGGCTTGGGCATTGCGGCTGGCGCAGGCGCGGCGGCGGCATGGCCTGGCCATGGCCAGTAGCCGCACTGCCACGCTGGGCTACGCGATCCCCGGTACGGTGCTGGCGATCGGTTTGTTGCTGCCGTTGGGGGGACTGGATGCCACGGCCAGCCGATTGCTGGTGCTGCTCGGTGGTCAGCCACAGATGCTGTTGATGGGTTCGGTGGCCGTGTTGGTGCTGGCGTATACGCTGCGCTTTCTTGCGGTGTCGGTGGGCGGGATTGAATCGGGGCTGGCGCGGATTCCGCTGTCGCTGGATCAGGCCGCTGCAAATCTGGGCGAGGGTGCGGCGGGTATGTTGCGACGCGTGCATTTGCCCTTGTTGCGCCCGGCGCTGGCCGCTGCCGCATTGCTGGTGTTCGTGGACACGATGAAGGAGCTGTCGGCCACCTTGGTGCTGCGGCCAATGAATTTCGAAACGCTAGCTACCTGGTTGTATGCCGAGGCTGCGCGCGGGACGTATGAAGAAGGCGCGGTTGCGGCCTTGTTGATTGTCGTCAGTGGCTTGCTGCCGGTGATCCTGCTGGCGCGCGCAGGCGCGGCGTATGGAGTTGAAGATGCACGTTGACGCACAGCTGATACTGGAAGGCCTGCATATTGGCTATCCCGTTGCGGGCGGTTTCAAGCAGGTGGTGGAAGGCTTGTCGCTGCAGCTCGGGCGCGGCGAGATCGGCTGCCTGCTGGGTGCTTCCGGCTGCGGCAAGACCACGGTACTGCGCAGCATTGCCGGCTTTGAGCCGTTGCAGCAGGGCAGCATCGTGCTTGCCGGGCGGCAGCTGGCTTCGGCGCGGCAGGCGCTTCCGGCCGAACAGCGCCGGGTTGGGATGATGTTCCAGGATTACGCGCTGTTTCCGCATCTGGATGTGGCGGCGAACATCGGCTTTGGTCTGCGTGGCCTGCCACGTGCGCAGCGTCAGGCGCGGGTGCAGGCGCTGCTGCAATACGTGGCTTTGCAGGGACTGGGGCAGCGCTACCCGCATGAATTGTCGGGCGGACAGCAGCAGCGCGTAGCCTTGGCGCGCGCTTTGGCGCCAGCACCGGACCTGCTATTGCTGGACGAGCCGTTCTCGAATCTGGATGTGGACACCCGTCAGCGCCTCGCCGGCGAACTGCGTGACCTGCTCAAGGCAGCCGGCACCACGGTGCTGATGGTGACCCATGACCAAAGTGAGGCTTTTGCCATGGCCGACCGCATCGGCGTCATGCACGAGGGCCGCTTGCTGCAATGGAGCGGCGCCCAGGCGCTGTATCAAACGCCGCTGGATCCGTTTGTCGCCGGCTTCATCGGCCGTGGCACGGTGATCCAGGCGGCGCAGCTCGGCCTTGGCGGGGGCGGGCGGGTGCTTGTGCGCCCGCAGAGCCTGTTGCTTGACCCCGCCGCGGCACTGCGCGTGCGGGTCGAGAGCGTGGTGTTCCGCGGGCCGGGCAGCAGTGGCTGGGTGCGCTTGGCCAGTGGCGAACGGCTGGAGCTGGATTTCGGCCCCGGCCAGCTGCCCGATATTGGCGCCGAAATCGGCCTTGCCTGGCACGATCCAGCGCCGGTCCGCTTCGCCGACTGACTGTTCCGTGGCGAAAGTTCGCCCTGCTGGCCCATATCCGCGACAATTGGCGCAACTGACGCCTCAATGCTTCCATGTCCAGATTGCAGTTCAAGCTCCAGAACACCGATGGTCGCGCCCGCCGCGGCCAGCTGTCCTTCCCGCGCGGTACCGTGCAGACCCCAGCCTTCATGCCGGTCGGCACCTACGGTACGGTCAAGGGCGTGCTGCCTGAGCAGGTGCGCGCGCTCGGTGCCGAGATCATCCTCGGCAATACCTTCCATCTGTACCTGCGCCCGGGCCTGGATGTGATCGCCGACCACGGCGGCCTGCATGGCTTCTGCCAGTGGAATGGCCCGATCCTGACCGATTCCGGTGGTTTTCAGGTGTTTTCGCTGGCGCATCGCCGCAAAATCACCGAAGAAGGCGTCACCTTCGCCTCGCCGACCGACGGTGCCCGGGTCTTTTTGGGACCGGAAGAGAGCATGAAGATCCAGAAGGTGCTGGATTCGGACATCGTCATGATCTTCGACGAATGCACCCCGTACCCGGCCACCGAGCCGGTGGCACGCAAGTCGATGGAGCTCAGCCTGCGCTGGGCCCAGCGCAGCCGCAACGCACATGACGCCATGGGCAACGATGCGGCACTGTTCGGCATCGTCCAGGGCGGGGTGCATACCGACTTGCGCAGCCGCTCGGCCGAAGGCCTGCAGCAGATCGGCTTTGATGGCTATGCGATCGGCGGTCTGGCGGTGGGCGAGCCCGAGCACGAGCGCAACGCCATGCTCGATCACATGCATCCGATCCTGCCAGCCGACCGCCCGCGCTACCTGATGGGTGTAGGTCGTCCTGAGGACCTGGTCGAAGGCGTGGCCCGCGGCGTGGACATGTTCGACTGTGTCATGCCGACCCGTAATGCCCGTAACGGCCACTTCTTCACCTCGTTCGGCACGGTCCGTATCCGTAACGCCCGCTACGAGCGCGATATGGATGTGATCGAGCCGGGTTGCGGCTGCCACGCCTGCACCGGTGGCTATACGCGTTCCTACCTGCGTCACCTGGACCGCTGCAACGAGATGCTGGCGCCGATGCTGGGCACCCTGCATAACCTGTTCTATTACGAAAAGCTGATGGCCGACATGCGTGCGGCCATCGAGGCGGGAACCTTCCTGGCCTTCCGCGAGTCCTTCTATGCAGCCCGGGGCCTGAACGTTCCGGCGTTGTCGGGGGAGTAGCGGTCTTCACACGGTCCGGGACGTGCTCCCGGACGCGTGGCATACTTCACGGCTGACCCCGTTTCGCGGTAACTGCTGCAGGCCATCCGGCCGGCATGGGTGCCGCCCAACATCAAGGATTACAAAATGACTCTCATGGCTATCCTGCTCCCCGTCGCCCAGGCCGCTCCGGCCGCACCGGGCATGGGCACCTTCCTGCTGCCCATCGCGCTGATCGCAGTGATGTACTTCCTGATGATCCGCCCGCAGATGAAGCGTCAGAAAGAACACAAGGCAATGCTGGAGAAGATCTCCAAGGGCGACGAAGTGCTGACCTCCGGCGGCATCGCTGGCGTGGTCACCGACATCGGCGACAACTTCATCACCGTGGAAATTGCGGACAACGTCCGCATCCGCGTACAGAAGGGCTCGGTCGGCAACGTCCTGCCCAAGGGCACGCTGAAGTCCGCTGCCTGAGACTGATCCCTTTCCGTCACGTCGTGACGCCGCACCGGCGTCACGCAGGATCCTGCAATGCTTGAATTTCCGCGCTGGAAGTACTTCCTGATTCTGATCGTTCTGGCGGTCAGCGCGCTGTACGCGCTGCCCAACATCTACCAGAAGGATCCGTCCGTTCAGATCACCGCCAATCGTGGTGGGCAAATTGATGATGCGCTGCAAGAGCGTGTCAGCAAGGCGCTGAGCGAGGCCGGTGTTACCGCCAAGTCGGTGGAGAAGGAGGGCGAGAACAATTTGATCGTCCGCCTGACTTCGCTGGATGCCCAGTCACGCGCCAATGAGGTGTTGCGTGATACGGCCGGCGAGAACTACACCGTCGCCCTGAACCTGGCCTCTACCGTTCCGGATTGGCTCGCCAATCTCGGCGGTAAACCAATGGTGCTGGGTCTGGATCTGGTCGGCGGCGTGCACTTCGCATTGCAGGTAGACCAGAAGGCCGCGGTGGACAAGCGCTTCGAAGCCTTCACCGAAGACGTGCGTACCACCTTGCGTGACAACCGCGTCTCCTACCGTTCGGTCGAGCGTCGTGGCGAAAGCGATATCGCCATCGCCCTGACCAACGCGGCCGATGCCGACAAGGCACGTGCGGCACTGGCCAAGGCGCAGCCGACTTTCAGCTACTCGGTAAGTGGTGATCGCATCACCGCAACCGTGCCGCAGGCGGAAATGCTGCAGATCGCCTCCGGCGCCATCGAGCAGAACCTGACCACCCTGCGTAACCGCGTCAACGAACTGGGCGTGGCCGAGCCGATCATCCAGCGTCAGGGTGAAGACCGCATTGTGGTTGAGCTGCCGGGCGTGCAGGACACGGCCGAAGCCAAGCGCATGATCGGCGCGACCGCGACGCTGGAATACCGCGCTGTGGTGGATGGCAATGCGCAGGATGCCGTGGACACTGGTCGTATCCCGCCGGAAGCCAAGTTGTACCGCGACCGTCGTGGCATGCCGGTGCTGCTGAACAAGCGCACCATCGTCACCGGTGACCAGATGGTCAAGGCGGCAACCTCCACTGACCAGAACGGCCTGCCGTCGGTCAGCGTGACGCTGAACAGCGTCGGCGGCCAGCGCATGTTCGACTTCACCAGTGCCAATGTCGGCAAGCCGATGGCCGTGGTCTACACCGAGCGGATTCCGCAGGTGACCATGGTCAACGGTGTGGAGCAGCGCAGCTTCCGGGTCAAGGAAGAAGTGATCTCAATCGCCAACATCAATGGTGTGTTCGGCAAGGAATTCCAGACTACCGGTCTGGAGAAGACCGAAGCCGACGGCCTGGCCAAGCTGCTGCGTGCCGGCTCGCTGGCTGCGCCGATGGACTTCGTCGAGGAATACGTGATCGGCCCGAGCCTGGGTAAAGAGAACGTGGATCGCGGCGTCAAGGCTGTGGTGTTCTCGTTCATCTTCACCCTGGTGTTCTTCGCCATCTACTACCGCATGTTCGGCGTGATCACCTCGGTGGCGCTGCTGTTCAACCTGCTGATCGTGGTGGCGGTGATGTCGATGTTCGGCGCGACCATGACCTTGCCGGGCTTTGCCGGTCTGGCCTTGTCGGTCGGCTTGTCGGTCGACGCCAACGTGCTGATCAACGAACGTATCCGTGAAGAGTTGCGACTGGGCATGCCCGCCAAGAAGGCGATCGCGGAGGGTTACGAGCGCGCCTCGGGCACCATCCTCGACGCCAACCTGACGGGCCTGATCGTCGGTGTGGCGCTGTACGCGTTCGGTACCGGCCCGCTGAAGGGTTTCGCGCTGACCATGATCATCGGTATTTTCGCCTCCATGTTCACTGCGATCACCGTATCGCGTGCGCTGGCGACGCTGATCTACGCCAAGCGCAAGAAGCTGACCTCCGTGGCCATCTGACGCGAATCTCTTCGCAGAAGCCCGCACCTGACCGGTGCGGGTTTTCCAAGGAACTCCTTGCATGAAACTGTTTCCACTTCACATCGTTCCGAACGACACCAACATCGACTTCATGAGTCACCGCAAGCCGGTGCTCGCGATCATGGTGGTGTTGTTGCTGGTCTCGTTCGCCATCATCGGCTTCAAGGGCTTCAACTACGCCCTGGAGTTCACCGGTGGTACGGTGGTGCGTACCCACTTTGAAAAGAGCATCAACGCCGACACGGTGCGTGAGCGTCTGGAAAAGGCTGGCTTCGACAATGCCCAGGTGCAGAGCGTCGGCGGCGGCAATGACTTGATGATCCGCCTGCCGCCCGATGGCGAGCACAACAATGCTGCCGATGCCGCGCAGAAGGTTGCCGAGAATGTCCGCGTTGCAGTGACCGCGCCGGATAACGTCGCCACCGTGCAGCCCGGCGAGTTCGTTGGCCCGCAGGTCGGCAAGGACCTGGCAATGAACGGCATCTACGCCACATTGTTCATGGTCATCGGCTTCCTGATCTACATCGCCGCGCGCTTCGAGTGGAAGTTCGCCATCGTCGCCAGCGTCACCGCGTTCTTCGACTTGATCCTGACCATCGCCTACATGTCGCTGGTCGGCCGCGAGTTCGACCTGACCGTGTTGGCCGGTATGTTGTCGGTGATGGGTTTTGCCATCAACGACATCATCGTGGTGTTCGACCGTGTGCGCGAAAACTTCCGCAGCCTGCGCGTGGAGCCGCTGGAAGTGCTGAACCGCTCGATCAACCAGACGCTGTCGCGTACGGTGATCACCGCGGTGCTGTTCTTCCTGTCCGCACTCGCCCTGTACATGTTCGGCGGCGAATCGATGGAAGGCCTGGCCGAAACCCATATGGTCGGCGCCGTGATCGTGGTCATCTCCTCGATCATCGTCGCCGTGCCGCTGCTGAGCATCGGCCCGTTCAAGGTCACCAAGCAGGATCTGCTGCCCAAGGCCCGCGACGAGGAAGAGCTGGCCCGTCGTCCCTGACGGATCCGCACTGCGTTGCTGAAAAGCCGCGCCCTGCGCGGCTTTTCTTTTGCCCGTGATTCGAACGGGGGCAGGGTGGTCCATGCGGTGGCGTTGGTTGTTTTCGATGCGGCAGCGCACTACGATCCTCCCGGTTCAGCGCGCAAACTGCTTGTGCTGCTGTCTTCTGTTTAGCCAACCGAGGTTTTCATGGTCATCAAACCGCGTGTGCGCGGCTTCATCTGCGTCACTACCCATCCGACTGGTTGCGATGCGTCGGTCAAGGAACAGATCGACTACATCAAGGCCCAGCCCAAGCTGGCCAATGGCCCTAAGAAGGTGCTGGTGCTCGGTGCTTCCACCGGTTATGGCCTGGCCGCACGCATCAAGGCTGCGTTTGGCAGCGATGCAGCCACCCTGGGCGTGTTCTTTGAGCGTCCGGGTACGGAGACCAAGCCGGCTACGGCGGGCTGGTACAACACCGCTGCGTTTGAAAAGTACGCACACCAGGCCGGCTTGTATGCGCGCAGCGTCAATGGCGATGCGTTCTCCGACGAGGTGAAGCAGAAGGTCATCGAGATCATCAAGGCCGATCTGGGCCAGGTCGATCAGGTGGTCTACAGCCTCGCCGCGCCGCGTCGCAAGCACCCCAAGACCGGCGAGATCATCAGCTCCACGCTGAAGCCGATCGGCGCGCCGATTACTTTGCGTGGTCTGGATACCGACAAGGAAGTGCTGACCGAAACCACGCTGCAGCCGGCGACGGCTGAGGAAATCGCCGGCACCGTGCAGGTCATGGGTGGCGAAGACTGGCAGATGTGGATCGACGCCCTGCTTGAAGCTGGCGTGCTGGCACCGGGCGCGACGACGACTGCGTTCACCTATGTGGGCGAAGAGATCACCCAGGCCATTTATTGGAACGGTTCGATCGGCGCCGCCAAGAAGGATCTGGACAACAAGGTGCTGGCCATCCGCGACAAACTGCAGAACCTTGGTGGTGATGCACGCGTGTCGGTACTGAAGGCGGTTGTAACCCAGGCCAGCTCGGCGATTCCGACCATGCCGCTGTATCTGTCGCTGTTGTTCAAAGTGATGAAAGAGCAGGGCACGCACGAAGGCTGCATCGAGCAGCTCGATACTCTGTACGACATTCTGTACAACGGCCCGAAGGGCGGTGCCAACGCGGCCGAGCATATCCGCCAGCAACTGCAGGATGCGCAGGGCCGCAAGATCGCGCTGGTGGACGGCGAAGGCCGTCTGCGTGCCGATTACAAGGAAATGGCGCCGGAAGTGCAGAGCAAGGTGCTGGAGCTGTGGCCGCAGGTGACCAATGAGAACCTGTACGAGATCAGCGACCTGGCCGGTTACAAGGCCGACTTCCTGCGTCTGTTCGGGTTTGGCATCGACGGCGTGGATTACGAAGCCGATGTGAATCCGGATGTGGCGATTCCGGGAATTGTCGAGGTCTGAGTTTTTGGGCTTTTAGTTGTGAGAAGGCCGCGCTTTGCGCGGCCTTTTTTTTGCATTTCCAGCCAGGAGCTTCCCCTCACCCCAGCCCCCGCTCCGCCCCCCGGCCCTTGCGCTGGCGCAAGGTCGTTCAAGGAACAGCGAACCGTTGGTTCGCAAGCTGCTCCTTTCACCCCGCAAGCGGGAGAGGGGCTCGGATCTAGTGCACTGCGAGCGCACGCATTACTAGCCCCTCTCCCGCGCGCGGGAGAGGGGTTGGGGTGAGGGCAGCTCCTGGCGCAAACAAGCAGCCCACAGCAACCCATCAACCAAACTCAAAATCCATCTCAACCGTCGGCGGCCCGACAAAATCGCCTTCCACGTAATCCACGCCGGCACTGAACAACAAGCTCATCGTCGACGCATCCGCCACAAACTCGGCGATGGTCAAAATGCCAGCAGACTGCGCCTTGTTGGTAATCTCCTGGGTCTTCTCCAGCTGCTCCTTGGCCAGTGTCGGGTCGGCAGTGAAGGCACTGTCCAGCTTGAGGAAGCCGGGCTGGAAATGCGCCAGCAGCTGGAACGAATCCAGCCCCGAACCAAACTGCTCCAGGCCGACCTTGCAGCCCAGTGTGGTGACATCAGCCAGGAACTGCTGCGCATTGCGCAGATGGGTGAAGACCTTTGCTTCCGGAATCTGCAGCCACAGCTGCGCGCCTTCCACGCCTTCGGCCAGCAGGCCAGTGCGGATCACCGACAGCAGCTCGGGGTCGGAGAACGACTCAGGGGTGATGCGGACCATCAGGTGCGTGCGATGGCCGGCACGGCGGCGCTCGCCCAGCGCGCGGATGGCGTTGGCTACCACCCAGCGGTTGATCGGTGCCAGCAGCTCGTGTTCCTGCGCGATCGGCAGGAAGGTGGCCGGGCCAATCATTTCGCCGTTGTTTTCCATCTGCAGCGAGGTGTCATACAGCTGGATCGGTTCGCCCATCAGGTTCAACACGGGGCGGAAACGCAGATGGAAGCCATCCCCGGCCACCGCCTCGCGGATGCGCTGCACCCAGCTCTGGATACGTTCTTCCTCGACGCGGTCAGCTGCCCCCGGGTCGAATACCTTGAAGGTATTGCCGCCGAGTTCGATGGCGGCGCGTGCGCAGTCATTGGCGCGGTTCAATACCTGGCCGACGCTGGCAATCTTCTCACCGACCTGCACGCCGCCAATGCTTACGGTGACGGTCGCCGAGCGTTCGCCGATGCTGAATACCGAGGAGGCAAAGGCGCTGCGCACCCGTTCGGCCATCTGCGACGTGTGTGCGTAGTCGCCGTCGGTGAGCAGGGCGAAGTTGTGTTCGCCAAAACGTGCCAGCTGCGCGTCTTCGCCAATGGCCTGGGCCAGCTTCTGGCCGAGTGCGGCAATAAGCGCATCGGCCGAATCCAGGCCGATATCGGGTAGCAGGCGCGCGTAATGATCCGGCTCGACCAGCAGGAAGCCGTACTGGCCATCGCTGCGGCCGACCTGGGCTACGGCTTTCTCCAGCTGCACCATGAAGGTCGGGCGGTTGAGCAGGCCGGTGACCTGGTCGCGCTGACGCAGGGCCTCCACTTCGCGTGCCAGCTCAGGGTCGAACTCTTCGCGGCGGCGGAACACGATCTGGAAGCAGCTCTCGTCCTCGTAGGTGGCGGCGGTGAACTCCATCGTCGCCGGGAACGTGTCGCCGTCCTGGTTGCGTGCGTGCACTTCGTACTGCGGTGGCGGCGCTTCGCCCTTGCTCAGGGACTTGAGCAGCTGCTTGAAGTTCTCCACATGCTGCGGCGCCACCATGTCCAGCAGCGAGATGCCCTCCACATCCTCGAACGACTCGAATCCGAACATGTCCAGATAGGCTTCGTTGGCGCGGATGTGCATGCCTTCGTGGATGTAGGCGATGGGATCGCGCGAGGACGAGATCAATGCATCGCAGCGGCGCTCGGTCTCGCGCATCTGCGCTTCGATCCGGCGCAGGCCGCGACGTGCCTGCAGGTCGGTCCATTCGGTCTGCACCACCGACAACAGGTGGTCCGGCTGATGGCGCAGCGCGATGGCGCGGATGCCATTGGCGGCCGAGTCCAGCAGCATCTGCGCGTCGATGCTGTCACTCAGCAGGATCATCGGGATGTCCTTGCCGCTGGCCGCGACCTGCTGGGTCAGCAGCAACTGCGGGATGACGTAAGAGTTGGCTGCCAGCACAAGGTCGATGGGTTGGCTCAGTGCCTGGCTCAGCTCGTCAGGGCTTTGCGGCCGTGACGGGCGCACCGCGATGCCGCTGTTGCGCAAGGTGCTGACGATGGCCTCGGCGTTCTCGGCACTGTCGTCAACGATCAACAAGCGCAAGGTGATGTCTTTGGCGTTCTGCATTCAGGACTCCCGGGGGACGGGGTTTAATACACGATGCACGGCGCTGGCGTCTATGCGCAGATCGCTTGCCTGTGACGTACACACGTGAGTGTAGTCTCAAGGCCGGCTTCAAGACGTTGTCGCCACCGGCCGCAGTGCATATCGGCCGGTGCGTCACCCGATTGTGGGACGGTCTCAATGATTCGATGGATCCGTTTGATGAATCCGCTTAGACGGCCATGCCGGCGGCGCGGCCAGAGGCCCAGGCCCATTGGAAGTTGTAGCCGCCCAGCCAGCCGGTCACGTCCAGTACTTCGCCGACAAAGTGCAGGCCGGGCACCAGCTGCGACTCCATCGTCGATGAGGACACCTTGCGCGTATCCACGCCGCCCAGGGTGACCTCGGCGGTGCGGTAGCCCTCGGTGCCGCTGGCCACCAGCGGGAAGTCGGACAACAGGCTGGCGGCGGCTTTGAGTTCGGGCTCGTCCATCTGCCGCATTGGCTTGTCCTTCAGCCATTGCTCGCACAGGCGCAGGGCCAGCCGCCGCGGCATGACGTCGGACAGCACGGTGCGCAGCTCGGAGGCGCCGCGCTCGCGCTTCATCTGCCGCAGCCATTCAGCTGCATCGTGATCGGGCAGCAGGTCCAGCCTCAGGTCATTGCCGGGCTGCCAATACGAGGAAATCTGCAGGATCGCCGGGCCACTGACGCCGCGGTGAGTGATCAGCATGAAGTTGCGGAAGCTCTGGCCGTTGCAACGTGCCTCCACCGGCAGGGCGACGCCGCTGAGCTCGGCAAAGCGCTGCTGGTGGGTGCCGCTCAGGGTCAGCGGAACCAGGCCGGCGCGGGTCGGCAGCAGCTCATGGCCGAAGTTGCGCGCCACCTCGTAACCGAAGCCGCTGGCGCCCATGCTGGGGATCGACAGGCCGCCGGTTGCGATCACCACCGAGGCGCTGTGGAATTGCCCCTGCGCGGTGCGTACGTGGAAGCCATCGGCGCCACGCTCGATCTGCTGCACGCCGCAATCGGTGCGGATCTGCACGCCAGCGTCGGAACATTCGTCCAGCAGCATCTTTACGATCTGCTTGGACGAGATATCGCAGAACAGCTGGCCCAGTTCCTTCTCGTGATAGGCGATGCCGTGGCGTTCGACCATCTCGATGAAATCGGCCGGCGTGTAACGCGCCAGTGCCGATTTGCAGAAATGCGGGTTGTTTGAAATGAAGTTTGCTGCGGTGGTGCCGGTATTGGTGAAGTTGCAGCGGCCACCGCCGGACATCAGGATCTTCTTGCCAACCTTGTTGGCATGATCGATCACCTGCACGATACGGCCGCGCTGGCCGGCGGTGAGCGCACACATCAGCCCGGCCGCGCCTGCGCCGATCACCAGTACGTCGCAGCGGATTAGCTTGTCTGCCACTACTGCTTACTCCGCCGGACGCTTGCGCCAGACCGGGATCACATCCAGCTGGATCTGATCATTGAGGATCTGCACCTCGCCATCCTGGATCAGCACGCTGAAGCGCATTGCCCGTTGCACCAGTTCACCCCAGCGTTCGACGAACGCAGACGGCAGATCGACCACCGACAGGTTGTTGAAGCGG
Source organism: Stenotrophomonas sp. STEN018 (assembly GCF_056760235.1). Taxonomy (NCBI): domain Bacteria; kingdom Pseudomonadati; phylum Pseudomonadota; class Gammaproteobacteria; order Lysobacterales; family Lysobacteraceae; genus Stenotrophomonas; species Stenotrophomonas sp. STEN018. Next base: position 69,853 of record NZ_JBRREK010000010.1, on the reverse strand, counting down.
GTCAGGTGCTTGCTCTGCTTCTGCCACCAGATGTCGGAGGCATTGCCGCCGTAGTTGACGATCTGCACGCGGCGGCTGCGGTTGCAGGCCTTGCGCACGCGCGATTCGTCCGGGTGGCCCAGATCGATCCACTGCTCGATATCGCCGGTGTAGTCCAGCTGCCACAGGTCCGGTTCGTCTTCGCTGCTCAGGCCCTTGCCGAATTCCAGCCGGTCCTCGGCATTGAGGGCGAAGGCGAGCAGGCGCACCATCAGGCGCTCGTCGGTTTCGGAGGGATGCTGGGCCAGGGTCAGGTTATGGGTCGCGTAGTAGCCGCGGTCCATGTCGCTGATCTGCAGCTCGGCCTTGCGGATGGTGGCGGTGAGGGCCATTGGAATACCGGGTACAAAGACCGCCCATCATAATGCCTGGCCCCGCACCGGACCCGTCTCAACGTGCCTGATCATGATCTGCCCAGCCGTCTGCAACTCGCGCCAGGCCCATGGGCCAGCCTGTTGGAGGGTTTGTGCGCGCGGTTCCCGGCGATAAGCCAGGCGCAATGGCTGGACCGGTTTGCGCGCGGGCGGGTGCTGGGCAGCGATGGCCAGCCGCTGTTGCCGGCGCAGCCGTGGCGGGCAGGGCAGGAGATCCAGTACTTCCGCGAGGTCGCCGACGAGCCGGAAGTGCCCTTTGCCGAACAGATACTGCATCAGGACGAGCACCTGCTGGTGGCCGACAAGCCGCATTTCCTGCCGGTCACCCCGGCCGGACGCTTCGTGCGCCAGACCCTGCTCGCGCGGCTGATCGCCAGCACTGGCAATCGCGAGCTGGTGCCGTTGCACCGGATTGATCGCGGCACCGCAGGGCTGGTGTTGTTCTCCTGCAACCCGGAGACGCGTGCCTCGTATCAACGGCTGTTTGCCGAGCGCCGCATCGACAAGGGCTACGAGGCCTTGGCCCCGGCCTTGCCAACGCTGGAGTTCCCGCTGCAGCGCAGTAGCCGCATTGGCCGTGGCGAGCCGTTTTTCCGCATGGCTGAGCTGGCGGGCGAGGCCAATGCGCTGAGCCGGGTGGATGTCATCGAGCGGCGTGGTGATGTCTGGCGCTATGCGCTGGAGCCGGTGAGTGGGCGCAAGCACCAGCTGCGCGTGCATATGGCGGCGTTGGGCGCGCCGATCATCGGCGACGATTTCTACCCGCAGGTGCTTGAACGCGCGCCGGATGACTATCGGCAGCCGCTGCAGTTGTTGGCACGGCGTTTGGCGTTCGTAGACCCGCTCAATGGCGAAAAGCGGGAGTTCCGCAGTGCACGTGAGCTGCTCTGAGTTTCAGCGCCGCTGTGCCAGCCAGCGGTCCAGTTGTGCCGCAAAGGCCTGGCGGTCACGTGCATGCAAGGTGGCCGGGCCGCCGGTCTGAACGCCGGCACCGCGCAGTTCTTCCATGAAATTACGCACCGACAGCCGCTCGGCAATGGTATTGGCGGTATAGAGCTCGCCGCGCGGGTTCAGTGCGACGGCCTTTTTCTCCAGCACGCGTGCTGCCAGTGGAATGTCCTCGGTGACGACCAGATCACCTGCGTTCACCCGCTCGGCGATGGCGTCGTCGGCAACATCCGGCCCGCCCGGCACCTGCATGGCACGGATGAAGCGCGAGGACGGGGTGCGCAGCCATTGGTTGGCGACCAGTACGGTTTCGACCTTGGCCCGTTCGGCGGCACGGAACAGGATTTCCTTGATCACCACCGGGCAGGCATCGGCATCGACCCAGATCCGGGTGGCAGAACGGGTGGCGGAAACGGTGTCTTCAGGGCTCATGCCGCGCAGTCTATTGGATTTGCCGACTTTGCTGTCATCGGGCTATCGCCGGAAAATTGACTGATTTCAGCAACTTAATGGCCGAACTGAACCATATTGAATTTCTGAATACGGTAAATATCGCTTTTTGGAACAAAGCGGCGTATCGTCCATCCCACTGTGCTTGCAAGGGTCACCGTGAATCGTGGCCTGATGCAGTTGATCTTCTTGATCGGCTCATCGATCCGCTTTACCAACGCCTGCAACTCAGTCTCGGCCCCGATACCCGGTGGCCGCGATTATTTCAACTTATGTTTCAGGAGTTAGTACATGTCTGATCGTCAGACCGGCACTGTCAAGTGGTTCAACGACGCTAAGGGCTTCGGCTTCATCACCCCGGAAAGCGGCCCGGACCTGTTCGTGCATTTCCGCGCCATCCAGGGCAACGGCTTCAAGTCGCTGCAGGAAGGCCAGAAGGTGACTTTCGTCGCCGTGCAGGGCCAGAAGGGTATGCAGGCTGACCAGGTGCAGGCGGTCTAATCGACCCCTTGCTACCGTAAGGTTGCTTGGAACGCCGGAAGCGAAAGCTTCCGGCGTTTTTGTTTGTGTTTTCTTCAACGCGACGTCGTGGCGGAGTGATGCTGGGTTCTGCTGGCCTTGGTTAGGATGCGCTTTCGATTTCGATTGCACGGAGCCGGTGATGATCACGGTGCACCACCTGGAACAATCGCGTTCGCAGCGCGTGCTGTGGATGCTGGAAGAGCTTGGCCTGGACTACGAGCTGGTCAGTTACAAGCGTGACCCCAAGACCTGGCTGGCGCCGCCGGAACTGCGCAAGGTGCATCCGCTGGGCAAGTCGCCGGTACTGCAGGATGGCACGCTGATCCTGGCCGAATCCGGGGCCATCCTCGAATACCTGGCCGACCGTTACGACCTGCAGCGCAGCCTGTCACCGCAGCCTCTGCCGGTGGAGGCGCCAGAGCGCCTGCAATATCACTATTGGATGCACTACGCCGAAGGCTCGGCGATGCCGCCGCTGGTGATGAGCCTGGTGTTCGCGAAAGTACGCAAGGCGCCATTGCCATTCTTCGCCAAGCCGATTGCCCGCAGCATCGTCGACAAGGTGATGAAGAGTTTCATCAGCCCGCAGCTGCGTCTGCACCTTAACTGGATGGAGCAGGCCCTGACCCAATCCACCTGGTTCGCCGGAGAGCATTTCAGCGCGGCCGATATCCAGATGAGTTTCCCGATCCAGGCGGCGGCAGTCCGCGCCGGTCCGATGATCGACTACCCGAAACTGCAGGCCTTCCTGGCACGTATCGTCGAGCGACCTGCCTATCAGCGGGCCGAGCAGCGTGGCGGTACCTTGGATCTTATCGGCGGCGCTCGCTGAGTACGGCGGGCCGAGCTTGCGGCAACGGCCGTCAGCCCCCACGTTGAGACGATGAACGACACGTCCCCGCATTTTGATAACCGCTTCCAGCGCGAGCTGCCCGGCGACCCCGAAACCGGCGCGCGCCGCCGCGAGGTGCTGGGCGCCGCATGGTCAGCAGTAATGCCGACGCCGGTTGCCGCGCCGCGCTTGTTGGCGCATTCGGCCGAGGTCGCGGACCTGCTTGGCTTTGACGCAGCAACCGTTGCCAGCCCGGAATTTGCCGAGGTATTCGGTGGCAACGCCTTGTTTGCGGGCATGCAGCCGTGGGCGGCCAACTACGGCGGCCATCAGTTTGGCAACTGGGCCGGGCAGCTCGGCGATGGCCGCGCCATCTCCTTGGGCGAGTTGCTGGCTGACGGCAAGCGCTGGGAGCTGCAGCTCAAAGGTGCTGGTCCGACCCCGTACTCGCGCGGAGCCGATGGCCGCGCGGTGCTGCGTTCTTCACTGCGTGAGTTCCTGTGCTCCGAAGCCATGCATCATCTTGGCGTGCCTACCACCCGTGCATTGAGCTTGGTCGGCACCGGTGACACGGTGATGCGCGACATGTTCTACGACGGCCATCCGCAGGCCGAGCCCGGCGCCGTGGTGTGCCGGGTCGCGCCTTCGTTCATCCGCTTCGGCACATTTGAGCTGCCGTCGGCGCGCGGCGATGTTGCGCTGCTGCGGCAACTGGTCGACTTCTGCATCGTGCGCGATTTCCCTGAACTGCAGGGCAGTGGCGAGGCGCTGTACGCCGACTGGTTCGCGCAGGTCTGCACCCGCACCGCGGTGATGGTGGCGCAGTGGATGCGGGTCGGCTTCGTGCACGGGGTAATGAATACCGACAACATGTCCATTCTTGGTTTGACCCTGGATTACGGCCCTTACGGCTGGGTCGAGGACTACGATCCGGACTGGACGCCGAACACTACCGACGCACAGGGCCGCCGCTACCGCTTTGGCACGCAGATGCAGGTGGCGTATTGGAATCTGGTGCGGCTGGCGCAGGCGCTGTCGCCGTTGTTTGCCGAGGTGGCGCCGCTGCAGGCTGGATTGGATGGCTTCCGTGAACGCTACGAAGCTGAAGCGCGCGCGCATCTGGTCGCCAAGCTCGGCCTGGGCGAATTCCGCGACGGCGACGCCGAGCTGATGGCGCAGTTCCAGCAACTGCTGCAGGAAGGCGAAATGGACATGACGCTGGCGTTCCGCGCCTTGGCGGCCATTGATGTCAACGCGCCGGAGATAGCCCCGCTGGAGCAGGCCTTCTACTCGCCGACAGCGCGCGAACAGGTGCTGCCGGCGTTGACCGAGTGGCTGCAGCGCTACGCGGCACGCGTGCGGGCCGCTGGGCAGCCGCCGCAACAGCGCCGTGATTCCATGCAGGCCGCCAACCCCAAGTACGTGTTACGCAACTGGCTGGCGCAGCAGGCCATCGACCGTGCCGAACAAGGCGATCTGGCTGGAATCACGGACTTGCTGGGCGTGATGCGGCATCCTTACGACGAACAGCCCGGGCGCGAGGCATTTGCCGGCAAGCGCCCAGAATGGGCGCGCGACCGCGCCGGCTGCTCGATGCTGTCGTGCAGCTCCTGAGCACTTTCTTCTTGAATGACTGATATGACCACCTCTGCCTACCCCGAATGGTCGCGCCCGATCCGCGACATCGCCGACTTCCCCAAGCCCGGCATCCTGTTCAAGGACATCATCCCGCTGCTGGGTGATGGCGCCTGCTTCCGTGCCGCCGTCCAGGCCATGGCCGAGCCCTGGCGCGATGCTGGCCTGCATGCGGTACTCGGTGTGGAGGCGCGCGGTTTCATTCTTGGCACCGCATTGGCCCTGGAGCTGGGCGTGGGCTTCGTACCTGTGCGCAAGCCGGGCAAGCTGCCGGGTGCGACCCTGAAACAGGAATACGCGCTGGAATACGGCACCGATCGTATCGAGGTCAGTGTCGGCGCAACGCCGCCGGGCGCGCGCGTGCTGCTGGTCGATGACGTGCTGGCTACTGGCGGCACCTTGCTTGCCGCCTTGCAGCTGGCTGCGCAGCTTGAGGCGCAGGTGGTCGGCGGGGCGGTGCTGGTCGAGCTGGATGGCCTGGGTGGCCGTGAGCGCTGGCCGGATGGTTTGCCGCTGACCGCTACACTGGTTTACTGAGCACCTGATCCATCCCTAATCCGCGGAGTTCCGAATGCCGACGTTGAGCGAGCTGCTGTCTTCCTTCGATGTTGAACAAGGGCTGCTGCTCCCTGACAGTTGGCGCCAGGGGCGTACCGCTTACGGCGGCGTGCTCAGTGCGCTGGGTGTGGCCGCGGCGATGCAGAGCCATGCAGAACAGCTGCCGCCGCTGCGCTCGATGCAGGTGACCTTCATCGGCCCTGCGGCGGGCCTGCTGCGCTTCGTGCCGGCGGTGCTGCGTGAGGGCAAGTCGGTGGTGAATGTCGGTGTTGACGTGTACTCCGACGATGCCTTGGCGGCACGCTTGTCGCTGGTGTTCGGCCGCGCCCGCGAAAGCGCGATTGCGCATGATTTCGCCGGCGAACTGCCGGCCAAGGGGCACGCCGCATACCGTGATTTCGATATGGCGGCGATGCCTTTCGCACCGGCCTTTACCCAGAACTTCCAGATGCGTCCTGCCGGTGGTGCGAAGCCGGTGTCCGCTGCGGAAGTGCCGGAGCTGCTGACCTGGATTCGCCATCGCGACGCTGGTCAGGTTGATCCGGCAGTAGCCTTGATCGCGATGGGCGATGCGATGCCGCCGGCAGCGTTCACCAGCTTCAGTGCGCCTGCGCCGATCAGCTCCATCACCTGGAACGTGGAGCTGCTTGAACCTGCACCGCAGGGCGAATGGTTCCTGCTGCGCTCTTTCAGCCAGCATGCGCGTGATGGCTATTCGTCGCAGGACATGCAGGTATGGGATGAGCAGGGCCGGGTGGTGATGCGCGGCCGCCAGAGCGTGGCGGTGTTTGCCTGATGCGCGCCGCGCGGTGGCTGGGTGGATTGGCGTTGCTGCTGGCGATGCTCGGCTGGAGCGCCTGGTTCGTCATCTGCAATGTGTATGAATTCTCGCCGGCCTTGGACCCGGTGGCGTTTGCCTGTGGCTGGCTGTTGAGTGTGGTGTTGCTCTGGCGCGTATTTCGACATGTTGCCTGGCCGTTGTTTGCTATGGCGACCTGCATTGGCGTGTACCTGCTGCTGATCCATCGCGGCATGGGTGAGGCCGCCGCGCTGGCGCTGTTTGTTGCGGCCAGCGTAGCGGTTGTTGCTGCGGCATTCCGGGTGACGCTGCGCGCTCGCGCTGCCTGAAGCAGACTCAGCGGGTCAGCCGGATTTCCCCTTCGCTCAGCGCCTGCCGCAGGAATGCCAGCACTGCGGGGCCGCTTTCCCGGTCGGCGCGTGCATAGCCTTCGGCGGTGCCGCCGACCGGGATGTAAGGGCCGGTGTCGCTTCGGAAGGTGGTGGGTTGCAGGAAGGGAGTGATCAGGTGGCCGGCGTCCGAGTAATAGAGCAGTACGTCGGGCTGCGGTTCGCTGCGCTTCTGCAGGCGCTGCATCGCCAGCGCCGCCATCTCGCCGGAGACGCCGAGTTGATCGTCGCCGCCAGCGACCAGCAGCAGTGGGCCGTTGATGCGTTCGATCGGCAGCATCGCCTGCTCCAATGCTGCAGCGTGTGGGCCGGGGTGATTCCAGTTCAGTTGTTCCACGTAAGGCAGGAAGGGCAGATCGCGGCCGCCAACACTCAAAGCGGGCTCATCCACGGCACGGAAATCCGCCGGCGGCACATCACGGCGGATGCCACGGAACGGCGCGGGACTGCCCACCCACGACACCGCCGCCTGCAGACGTGGATCATGTGCTGCTGTCGCCATCGCCACGATGCCGCCCCAGGAGCCGCCCATCACGCCGACCTTGCCAGCAAAGGATTGGGTACGCAGCCAGTCGACCGTGCTGCTGACCGGGTCGATCGGTACGCGGATCAGATCCTTGGGTAGCCCGGGCATCCGGTAATAGGCAACAGCCACGGCGACGAAACCGTTGGACGCCAACCAGGCGGCATACAGATTCGCGGTATCGATGCCGCCTTCGGCGCCGCCCAGGGTGATCACGACAGGATGTCGGCGGCCATCGTCCAGGGCTCCTGCAGGGTGATAGAGATTTCCCACCACGCCGTGCAGTTGCAATGGCGTGGCAATGACGTCGGCCGCGTTGATCCGCCGTAGTAATGTCTGATCACCGATCCGTTTGCCATCGACGAAAGCCTCCAATTGCATCGTTGCTGGCGCATGGCGCAGGCCGTCGGCTTCGTTGCGCATGGGCAGTGGCGTGGGTCGGCCCTTGCCCGATTCCGGCCGCATCGACCAGAACAATCCCATCGCATCGACACCCGCGTAGCTGCCGGCCTCGGCGCCAGCAGTGGCGGTATCGGCGATGCCGTTGTGATCGGCACGGTAGTTGGCGTGTGCAAGCCAGCGGTTGCCGCTGCTGTCCTGCATGGAAAGCTGCAGCTTCACGGCTTGGCTTGGCAGCAGCCCGGCAACGCTGATCTGTACCGGCTGATCGGCTGGACCGTCCACGGGATGTACGCGCAGTTCGGCGGCGAGGGCGAGGGAGCTGCAGCTGAGCAGCAGCGGAAGCACTAGATGCTTGAGCATGGGTGTTGTGAGCGATGAGCGGCCTGCGATGTTGCCGCTGCAGGAAATGCAATGGAACAGGTGGACGCCAGCAATGGTGCAGGTAGTGCCAGGCTTGGCGTGAGCCGTGCGCGTATCAGCCGGCTTTGCCCATCTTTGCTTCGAACGCTTCGCGATAAATCCGGCTCAATGGCAGCTGGGTGCCATCGAGTAGTTCCAGCGTCGCGTCGCCATTGCGTCGAGGCAGCAGGCTGCGCACCCGTGTGCAATTGACGATTACCGCGCGCTGCACCTGTACGAAGCCGGCTGGCGCCAGCTGCGCGGCGAGCCGGCCGATGCTCTCGCGCAACAGGTGCACCTGCTTGCCGACATGCAGGCAGGCATAGTGGCCAGCGCTGTCGATGTAGTCGATGTCGGTCGGTGACACGTAGTCACTGCGGCTGCCATTGCGGATGCAAAGTGGTGCCAGCGGATTGACGACTTCGCGTGATAGATGCCGACGTAGTCGGTCCAGCGCAATAGCGAGCCGACTCGCATCCAGTGGCTTGGGCAGATAGTCGATGGCGCCGAGCTCGTAGGAAGCCAGCGCGTGCTCGGCGTGGGCGGTGGTGAAGACGATGGCTGGTGCAGGCGCGGGCAGGCTGCGCGCGAGCTGCAGGCCATCTTCATCGGGAAGCTGGATATCCAATAACAACAGTTCGACCTGTGCTGCTGCGAGCAACGTGCGGGCCTGGGCGATGCTGGACGCCTCGCCGACTATCTGGATGTCTGGGTGCGCGCTCAATAGATGGCGCAGTTTGTCGCGGGCCAAGGCCACGTCGTCGATCAGAAGGGTGCGGATCATGCGGCCTGCTCGCTGCTGACCAGTGGCAGCTGGATGCTTATCTGGTAGTGCGCGCCGTCGCGCTGCGCTTGAAGCGTGGCGCGTTCGCCGTAGATCGCCTGCAGGCGTTCGCGGCTGGCTTGCAGGCCAATGCCCATGCCGGCTGCGGCGTCGCCAAGCGGGTTGCGGATCTGCAGGCAAAGCTGATCATCGCGCGACTCGAACTGCATGCTGATCGTGGCGTCGTCCATACCCGCGGCGCTGGCGAAGCGCACGGCGTTTTCCATCAATGGCTGCAACAGCAGGCTGGGTACGCGCGCATCCCATGCATCGGCGCTGGCCTGCAGCTGCACCTGTACGGGCTGTTGCTGCAGCAGTTGCTGCAGTTCGACGAAGGCCATGGCCTGCGCCACTTCCTCGCGCAGGGCGACGAAGGGCTCGCTCTGCAGCAGATTGCGTAACAACTCACCCAGCTGCGCCAACGCAGCGTCAGCGCGCTCGGCATCGCGGTAACCCAGTGCGCCAATCGCATTGAGTGCGTTGAACAGGAAATGGTGATTCAGCCGTGCCCGCAAGGCTTGTTCGCGCGCCTGTGCCAGCAGTTCGCCACGGCGGCGATAGCGGCGGATATAGGCCAGTGTCTGGCCGATGCTGATTACGCCGATATAGGTGGGCAGCGCAAACAAGCCTGTGGCGATAACCGCGTGCGGCCAGTTGTCCGGCAGCGCGCGGGGCGGCGCCAGTTGTGAGAGGTGGTAGCCGAACAGCCAGCCAACCAGCGACAGCGCCGGAATGATGCAGATCCCGGCGGCCAGCAGCTTGCTCGCCGCCTTGGTGTCGCCACCCATGCCCAGCGGCCAGCGTGCGCACAGCTGCCAAAGACCAGGTGTTGCCAGAAGCCAGGGGCTGTAAATACCGAGCAGGAACAGCAGCGAGCGAGCCAGTGAGGCCAGTGTCGTGCTGCCTGCCGCAGGCCCGGTCAGCTGCACCGCGGGCAAGGTGACCAGGCTCAGCAACAGCCAGCCGGCACCTACTGCACGCCACGGGAATGCCGTGGCATGCGTGTCTCCAGTAGAACTGGAAGTGCCGGAGTCGGGCCGGGTAGACATGTGTGCGTGCAAGCGCCGGGCTGGGCCGGCACCTGCTTACATCTTGCGTACGCGGAAACGCTTGCCCTTGATCTTGCCGGCTTCCAGCCGTGCCAAGGCCTTGCCAACCTGCTCACGGGCAATAGCCACATAGGAGCGGGTGGGGAAGATGTCGATCTTGCCGATCGCCTTGGCCGACAGCCCTGCATCACCGGTCAGTGCGCCGAGGATGTCGCCAGCGCGCAGCTTGTCGGTCTTGCCGCCATCGATGCGCAGGGTGGTCATTGCTGCCTGCGGCAGTTCTGCCGGACGCGCGGTTGCCAGCGGGGTCTTCTGCCAGTTCAGCGGCTTGCCCTGCTGCGCTTCCAGCGCATCGGCACGGCTGCGCTCGCGGCCTGCAACCAGGCTCAACGACAGACCATTGCGACCGGCACGGCCAGTACGGCCAACGCGGTGCTGGTAGGTGTCGATGTCGGTCGGCAGCTCGTAGTTGACCACCGCAGCCAGGTCTTCCACGTCCAGACCGCGTGCGGCCACGTCACTGGCGACCAGCACGTTGCAGCTGCGGTTGGAGAACTGCATCAGCACTTCGTCGCGGTCGCGCTGTTCCATGTCACCGTGCAGGGCCAGCGCGGAGAAGCCGAACTGGCGCAGCGAGTTGGCCACTTCGTCCACGTCCTTGCGGGTATTGCAGAACACCACGGCCGATTCCGGCGTGTACTTCAGCAACAGACCACCGAGTGCCTTCTGGCGGTTGGCCGGCTCAGTTTCGAAGAACAGCTGCTGGATAGCCGGTGCTTCGGCCTGGCCATCGATGGTCACTTCCACCGGCTCGTTGAGCAGGGCGCGCGCCAGTTCGCGGATCGCTTCCGGGAAGGTGGCCGAGAACAGCAGGCTCTGGCGCTCCTTGTGGGTACGGCCGGCGATTTCGCGGATGGGTTCTTCAAAACCCATGTCGAGCATGCGGTCGGCTTCGTCCAGCACGAAGGTGCGGACCTGACCCAGGTTTAGTGCGCGCTTGCGCGCCAGTTCCTGTACGCGGCCGGGGGTGCCGACCACGACCTGCGGGTCATGTGCTTCCAGCGAGGCCAACTGCGGGCCCAGCGGCATGCCGCCGGTGAGGATCAGCAGCTTCAGGTTTGGGATGCCGGTGGCCAGCTTGCGCAGCTGCTTGCCGACCTGGTCGGCCAGTTCGCGGGTAGGGCACAGTACCAGCGCCTGGGTGCGGCTGATCGACAGGTCGAGCCGGTTGAGCAGGCCCAGGCCGAAGGCGGCAGTCTTGCCGCTGCCGGTCGGGGCCTGCGCGATTACGTCGCGGCCCTCCAGGATCGGCGGCAGGGCCAGCGCCTGTACAGGGGTCATCGAGGTATAGCCCAGCGCGTCGATGCCAGGAGCGAGTGCCGGCGACAGCGGCAGGGAAGAGAAGTCAGTCATGACATATTTTCGCAGAAGCCGGGCGGCGGCGCTCGCCATCCTGAATGGGGTTGGCGTCAGGCTTCATCTGGCGGTTCCCGGACCGGATTCAGCCCTTGCGATTACTGGTGGCTGGTTTGCCTTTGGGGGTGACGGTCTTGGCCCCGGATGGGCGCTGGTAGACGAAGGGGTAGAGCACGACGGGCACCTCCGGCAAGCCTGCGCGCCACTGTCCCAGCACCGCGGCTACCGTCTTGCCGTTCTGGAACTGCGGCTCGGAAGGAAGTTCACCTTGCTCTTTCTCGCGGCGCCGCACGTTGCCAGCGGCCAGCGTGTAAGCCCGGGCGAAGTCATTGGTCGTGTTCAAGGCCTCGATCAGGAAGGCGCGACCAAACCAGGTGGCGCTATCGGTATTGCCGCAGCCAAAGGACGGACGGTCCTTGCGTGCGGCAGTGATCACCATCCGCTGCGGAGACCGCAGTGCAGACGCGAAAGCGCCTGAGAAACAGGCCGAGACCACGACCACTGCATTGCCGATACGCGCGTCGTCCAGCATCTGCGCAAGCTGCGCCGGCGCCAGATAGTCTTCCTGGTTGCGGCCGGTGTGCAGGTAGACGCTGTTGTCATGCAGGCCGTGGCTGGTCAGGTAGAGGAACAGCACGTCCTCGTTGGGGTCCAGTTTTTGCCCTAGCCCGTGCAATGCGTGACTGATGCTGTCGGCGGTAGCCAGGACCGGCGTTGCTCCGCCTTGGCCTAAGGCTGGCTGATTGACCAAGCTGATCATGCGGCCTTCGGCGCCCCAGCGTTTGGCCGACAGCTCCTGCAGGTAGGCCACTTCATTGGGAAACACATCTTCATCGGCATCACCGGCCACGCCGAGTACGTAGATATCGGTCACGCCGGGGCGCTGGGCTGGCAGGCCTGCCAATGCGGCGTCCAGCATCGTGAGCTGGCTACCTTCAAGCTTGGGTGTGGTGGCTTGTCGTGCGGGCTCTTCCGCTGCGCTGACGAATGCTGGCCAAGCCGCACAGGCCGCCAGCAATACGCTTGCGATGGCTTTGATCAGCCGAGGAGGGGAATGCTGCGAGCTGCGTTGGGCTGCCATTGCCGTTATCCATGACGGTGGGTATGGCGGCAAGGTCGAGCTGACCGTGCTGCATCCAGTGGCTGCCTGCAGGCCGCCTTGATGGCTATGGTGCCGGAGTTGAAGCCTGGATGCGTAGTGGTCGGCTTGCGGATGTCTGCAGCGCGCGCTGCGACCGGGTAAATGCCGTCAGGGCAATTCCCTGTCGATCGGATTGATGCTCAGTCCTCCTGCAATGACCAGCCATAGGCCAATGCGGACTTCTTCCTGAGGTTTTCAAGCTGCTCGGCGGCATTGATGGCGCTGTTGGCACGGTAGACCAGGGCTTCCAGCCGGCACAGGATGCTGGCCTGCTCATCATCGTCCGGCACCACCTCGACGATCCTGTCGACAAGCTGATGCATCTCCAGCAGTTTCTGCTTGCGCTCGTATTCGCCGAGCGAGGTGGCGTCCTGCACGACCTGCTGCGCGAGAACGTCGAAGCTATCCCGTAACTTGTCGTAGTCCATACAGCACCCGGCGCGATGGCGGACAGCCAGCAGTCTGCAATGTTGCTGTCGGGGATAGCACTACATCAATGAGGGATTTGCCTTATTGAGACTAGGATTTATCTGACAAGATCCTTGTCGCTATGGAAGGGCAGCTCAGAAATGAGTGTCTCAATTGGAACGAGCGCGAGCCGAAGCTGGGCATCGAGACTCAAGCACCAAGCAGGCGACGGGCAAGGATGGATTTGCATGTCACGACGGCCGTCAGCTATCAGATGGATGATGACCTGGTCGCCAGCGATGCGGTAAATCGCCCGGTAAGGCTTGAAGAAAGTCTGGCGAAACTTCTTGATACCAAGTCCGGCCAACTCCTTCGTGTAGCTACCGCGCTCTGGAAACCTGGAAAGGCCATCAACAACGTCCGTCAGTGCATCCAGCACGGCGTTGGCTACACAGTCGGAGTCCGAGATGTAGTCGTGGATGGACTCCAGGTCTTGCTCAGCCCCCTGGGTGAGTAGAACGTATGCAGCAGGCATCAGTCGGTTGCGCGCTTTGTGCGAAGGCGAGCGACGACGTCGGCCACGTGCTTGACTTTGCCAGCGCCAACGTTCTGAGTGCCCAATGCGAGGATCTTTAACAAGGCCAGTGTTTCCTGCGTCTCTTCGAAGCTGGCGACATCTTGGAGGACGGCTTTAGCCTCGCCGTTCTGGGTGATCACCAGCGGCTGGCGCTGCTCAGCGAGCTGCGTCAGGACCTCGGCGGCATTGGCCTTGAGGTAGCTGATCGGCTTGACTTGAGATGAGTAACGCATCGCCTGACTCCTGGGTAATTCGGACCAAACATAGTTTTTATATGGTCCTCTGGCACCGCGGCGCGGGTACGTTGGCAGATACGCTCGTGCGGTCACTTGCTGACGGCTGTCAAGAGTGGCGCGTGAATTTGCTGGGCATCGCGCAAAGAAAAACCCCTGATTTCTCAGGGGTTTTTCGTGTTGCCGATACCTTTCGGTACCTTTATATGGTGGAGGTGGGCGCACCTGAACAAGGTGCATATCTATTTGTTATTAATGCGTTTTTCTTGGATTAATTAATTTCGTACCCTCAAAAATACCCGCAAAGGTTGGTGGCGCTAGCGAAAGTACCCGCGATGACGGCGTTCCGTTCAGTGGGCTCCTTGGTGCATCGGGGTCAGGTACTTGCTTCATCTGGCCGTACCGATGCCCTCATCACTACGCAGAAAGCGGAAGACTATTGAGCTCAGCCCGTGCTTCCCGCCATCGCGGGAAGTGTTCATCAAGCATTGCGATAAAGCGTTCGTCGTGGGTTGGCGCGATAAGGTGTGCCATCTCGTGGACCACCACATACTCAAGCAGGTGCCGCGGCTTTTTCACCAGCTCCGTGTTCAGGCGGATATGGCCGCGGGCATGGTTGCAGCTGCCCCAGCGGGTCTTCATGCGTTGCAGGTAGTAGCCATGCACCTTGACGCCAAGCCGGGGCTCCCAGGCCTTGATCAGATCGGGCAGCACGGCATGCAGCTGCGCCTTGTGCCAAGCGTGCATCACTTCGGCGCGCTTCGTCTCGTCGGTGCCGGGGCGAACACTGAGCGTGATGCGCTTGTGATCGAGGCGGACACCGGGTTTGGCATCGACGACCTGCACATCGAGCAGATAGCGGCGCCCCCACAAGCTATGGCTCTCGCGGGTGACATGGCGGCGCGGCGCCTCGCGGGCCTGCGCGCGGAACCCGGCCTGCTGTTTCCGGATCCAGCCCAGCCGGGTGATGGCATAGGCCCGAAGCACGTCCAGGCGCGAGCGCATGGGTGCGACAAGCGTGACCCGGCCTTCTGGCGGATGCACGGCCAGGTGTACGTTCTTGACGTCCTTGCGCGTCACCGCGATTTCGATGTCGCCCAGCAGGAAGGTGTCCATCAACGGTAGCCAGCCTGATTTTTGACCAGCTCGTACAGTTTGATCATGGCCTCACGGTTGCCGTCAACCACCGCAAGCAGGGCGCGCTGCACGGCACGTTCCTTGATCGCGTCCCCCTTCCAGCCGGCCGGTACATCCGTGCGCATGACCGCGTCGATCCTCACCGCCATGCCGATCAGCTCGCTGCCGTGCAGCGGAGCATCATCGGCAACGTGCGTGGCATCGACGGGCCTGGCCAGGATATCCGGTAGGTTGCGGTAGATAAGGGCGGCCTCGGGCTTGTCATGCAACGCTTCGGGCACCAGTTCGCCACCGGCTGCATGCGTCGCCAGCTTCCTGGCCAGTGCTTCGGCCTGCCTCAGGAACTCCGCGTAGCTTTCCGCGTCGGCGCGCGACTGCTTGATCAGCTCGTCCAGCAGGCTAGACATCTCCTTGAAGAAACGCGGATCGGTCAGCCGCTCCTGGATGATGGCCCTGCGCATGTTGTTGATGATGCCCTCGGCCACCGCCTTGTTGCTGCTGCCCTTGGCATTGAGCTTCTGCGCGATGGCGTCGTGGATGCCGCTCTTGACGATCAGGTCCAGCAGCGACAGGTCGCCCATGTCACCCAGTTCACGGGCTTCATCGGCGCGCACGTAGCGGTTGAGCAGATCGCGCATATCGCCCTCGAAGGGCTTGATGTCGAACTCCTCGCCGGAATGGTTCTTGATGGTCGCGCGCATCTCGGCGTAGAAGGCCACCTCCCGCTCCAGCCGGGCAATCGTGGCCTCGTCGTAGCCGGCGTTCGACAACTCGCTGCCAATGTCCGCCCAGGCCCGCACGAAAGCCGTCACCAGTTTGTAGAAGGAAATACGCAGCGGTTCGGCCTGTTCCAGCGCCTCGGCGTCCTGTGCTTCGCCGCAGAAGTAGGCGATGAACTGCTCCAGCTCACGCGGCGCCAGCACCGGCTCGCACAGGTGCAACAGCGCCTCGCGGCTCTCCTCCAGCTTCTTCACGCCTTCGCTGATCCAGTCCTTCAGGGTGATATTGCCGTCTTGCCCGTCCGTTCCATCCACCACCAGCTGGTCGGAGCTGTAGACCGAAATGGCCTCCTGCACCTTGCCGAAAAGCTCCTTGAAATCGACGATGTAACCGTAGTCCTTGTCATCGCCATCCAGGCGGTTGGTACGGCAGATCGCCTGGAACAGGTCGTGGTCGCGCAGGTTGCGGTCCAGGTAGATGTAGGAGCAACTGGGCGCGTCAAAGCCGGTCAACAGCTTGCTGACCACGATCAGCAGCCTGCAGTTGGCCGGCTCATCCTTGAAGCGCCGCTTCATCTCCGCCTCGTACTTGTCGGTGCTGTCGAAATCCTTGAGCACCCAATCCCGGTAGGTGTCGTACTTGTAGCGGTAGTCGCTGCCCGCTGGCTCCTTCGAATACTGGGTCTTGTCTGGCTCGAAGGAGGTGATGATGCCGACATGCCGGCCAAAACTGGTGTTCTGGAACAGCCGGAAATAGTGGCAGGCGTCGTAGATCTCGTCGGCCACCAGGATCGCAGTGCCACGCCCGTCGTTCAGGCGGCGGCGCGTGTCGAAGTCCTCCAGGATGCTGCGGATGATGCGGTCCTTGCGCTCGCCCGAGCTGAGCAGCTCTTCCATCGTGGCCCAGCGCTTGCGCAGTGCCGCCTTCTGGAAGTTGTTGAGGTACTTGGTCTTGTTGGCGAAGTACTCCTCGATCTTCTTCTGGTTGCCAAGGGCCTGCGGTACCTCTCGGGCTTCATACTTCAAATCCAGCACCACCTTGTCGGCCACCGCCTCGGGGAACTTGTAGGTGTGGATGGGGGTGCCAAATACGTCTTGCGTGGTCTTCTTGTCCTTGCGCAGCAACGGTGTGCCGGTAAAACCGATGAAGATCGCATCGCCCAGCCAGCGCTTCATCTGCTTGTTCATGTCGCCGCCCTGGGTGCGGTGGGCTTCGTCCACGAATACGTAGAAGCGCCCGTGCGCGTGCGGCGGTAGGGCGGTGAGGTCGCTGGTGTCGAACTTGTGGATCAGCGCGCACAACAACCGTGGCGTGGTTGCGCCCAATTTGTCCACCAGGTCAGCGCGTGAGCCCACTCGGGTGGAGTCCAGCCCGGAGTTCTTCAATACCTTGGTGATCTGGTCATCCAGCTCCTCGCGGTCGGTGATGACCAGGATGCGGGCATTGGCGTCGTCCTCCAGCAGCCATTTGGCCAGCAACACCATCAGGATGCTCTTGCCGCTGCCCTGGGTATGCCAGATCACCCCGCCTTCGCGTCTGCGGGTGCGATCCTGCGCGGCCTTGATGCCGGCGTACTGGTGCTGCCTCGGCACCTTCTTGATGCCTGCGTCGAAGATCACGAAGTGGTAGAGGAAATCCAGCAGCCGCGCCTTGTCCAGCATCTGCGCCAGCGGCCGGTCCAGCAGCACGCCGGCCTCGCCAGCGGCCAGGCCGGCCTCGTCCTTCCACTGCACATAGAACGCTTCCGGGCTACCCACGGTGCCGTAGTACAGCCCTTGTGCATCGTTGCCGGCCAAAAGCAGTTGCACGGTGCTGAAGAACGCCTGGTTGAAGGCAGGCTCCTGGTTGCTGATCAGCTGGCGGATGCCTTCGGCCTTATCTTTGCCGCCACGCTTGAGCTCGATCACCGCCATGGCGATGCCGTTGATGTACAGCGCCATGTCCGGGCGGCGCTCGAAACCTCCACGCAGGGTGACTTCCTCGGCCAGCGCGAAATCGTTGTTGTCCGGGTTGGCCCAGTCGATGAAGTGGACCTTCCGGGTCTGCTCGCCCAGTGCGGTCTGCACGTCGGCGCCATAGCGCAGCAGGCCATAGGTCTTGAAGTTGGCGTCGTACAGGGTGTTGCCGCGGATCTCCGAGGTGGCTTGCAGCTGGCGCAACGCCGCCGATACCTGCGCATCGGTGTAGCCGCGCCGTTTCAGGTTGGCGCTGAGGTACTCCGGCTCGATATTACGATTGCCCTCGCGTTTGCTCCAGTCGCCCAGGTTGTCGTAGCCCAGGCAGTCCGCACGCGAGGGGTCAGTGAACAGCCTGGCCACACGGTTCTGGGTGGTGCGTTCGGCACGTGGGCGGTTATGCATCGGCGGCCTCCGACAGGATCTCCGCTTCCACGTACCTGCGGAATGCAGCGACATCCGTGAAGCAACGGTATCCGGCCTGGCTGGCAAGCGTTATGACAGCCGCTTCCTGGTTGAGAAGCACAACCACCGGCTGGCTCAACTCTTCCTGCAGCCCGGTTGGCCATGCCAGATCGAACACCGCAATCTGTTCACCGCTCTGGGGATCTGCGTAGTCGTAATCAATCATGCCTCTTGGCAAGCCCTGATCCACGACCCAATCATTGAGCGCTTCCAGTTCGGCCTCTTCCGTCTCGCTTTCCACACCGTTGCCAATGACGGTACTGACGATTGGCGCGACAGCCCCGGACAGCCAGCGCGTATCGCCGTGCAACAGGTCTTCCAAGCGCTTGTTCAATTCGGCCGCGAGCAAAACCTTGCGCGCCTCCATAAACTCTCTGTAGTTCTCGATCTTCCACAGCTCGGGATCCATCGGGATCCACTGCGAGGCCAATGCACCGGGATGCGCCTGCTCGATCTTCGGGAAATAGATCTCCGGAAGCGTGTCACTGATGTCGAGATTGGCGTCCTTGGTCAGGAAGCAGTAGTTGGCCAGTGCGTTGACTTCGGATTTCTTGAACTTGCGCTTGTACAACTGCGCCTTGGGGAAGATGTGGTGCACTTCCAGCTTGCTCATCTTGCCGTGCATGTTGGCCTTGAGGCCGATGCCCGATCCCCAGTCGCGCGCTTCGCCCACCCGGGTCAGCATGTACAGCACGGGATAGAAACGGGCCCCCAGGCTCCAGCCGGTGAAATGGGCTGGCTCGGCACGAAGCCCGCCGTGCCACAGGCGCAGTTGCTCCAGCAGGCGATCCAGATCACCTTCTTCGATTACACCCAGATCCTGGTCGATGAAGGACTCGACCGAACCGGAGAACCGGCCCCACATGCCGGACTGGAAATACCAGAACAGCAGTTTGTCGCGCTCTTTCTCGTTCGGCGGCCCGAGCTTCTTCTGCTGGCGTTGGTCGAGGTAGCGCGCCATCACCGGGAAACCACCGCGGGAGAACAGCACCCGGTCGTGATCCAGGCCGAGCCGGTCGGCAATCATGTTCAGGCAGGCATCGATCTGCTTGGAGGCACGCTTTAGGGCGTCTTCTACGTCCTTTGGTCCATGTTCGTGCAGGTACAGGAACTTTGCCTCTCCGGTCAGTACGGTATTCACCGAGCGCAGCAGCCAGTCCAGGCTGAAGTCGTAGCCGCTGTTGTGCCACTCCTTCAGCTTCTTCTTCATCTCGTCGCGCCCGGTTGGCCAGTCGGCGCAGATCTTGGCCAGGGCAAGATCGCCCTTGGACAACTTGGTGCCGCCACTGTTGACGCGATTGAAGATATCCACCACCACGTCGAGCGACTTGTCCGCGCCGGTAACTTCCTCGATATGCAGGTCAATCTCGGCAATGCCGAGCACGCGGCTCAGGCGTGCCACGTAGTCGCCAATCCTGGGAGCCAATTCAGGCGTGGACAGCTTGCTGATATAGGCCCCCAGGCCATCGGTGCCGCCCTTCATCAGCTCGGACACATCCACCCACAGCGGGTTGTCCTTCATCTTGGCCGGCTGATAGAACTCGAAGGTCTCCGTTTCCAGATGGAATTGCAGCCCGGTGAAGGCCTTGGCCTTGCCGTCGAAGAACTTGGGTGGCTTGCCGCGAATCACGCCGTACAGCGAGGTCATGCGCTGCTGGCCGTCGAGCAACAGCTTGACGATGCCCGGTGCCAGCGCGCCGTCACCGCGATGGGTGGCGCCCGTTGATTCAGTGGCCCAGACCAGCAGCCCACCCACCGGGTGGCGCTTGTACATGGAATCGAACAATCCGCGGACCTGATCGCCATTCCAGACGTAGCCTCGCTGGAATTCCGGCAGGGCCATATGGCCGTTGTCGATGTGATCGAGAATGGTCGAAATTTTCATGTGGTGGACTCCCCCTGTCGTCCTTGATTTAAACCAACCGGATCCGGCCGGTCAGCAGTGCCTGCATCATGCCTTGCTTGAGCTGGGTGGTTTTGGCGCGTTGGGTTTCGAGGGCGGTGAGTTCGGCGTCTATGTCGCTCAACACCCTCGCAATGGCGGCTTGTTCCTCAACTCGCGGCAGAGGAAGTTCAATTTCTTCAAGATCTCCGTGTGACAAGTGCTTGACCGTAGTGCTCGATGTGATCGCCTCGATGGCTTTCAATGGCTCTTGCAAACGGTAGTAGGCATAAGTCAGATCCAGATGTCTCGACGGGACTATTCGCCCGACCCGCTGATTGAGCAAAGCCTCGCCCTTGTCCCAGAGGCATGGCAAGAAATCTCCATCCATGCCAATCAAGACATCGCCATTTTTCACTAAAAAATCTGCACCAACCCCGCCGCTGTAGTGAAAAACTTGGTCGTCAGCTTTCAAATCACGGTTCTTCACCAAACGAACCCCATCCCCAGCTCTGTTGAAATACGAAGAACTGAAAGGGAACCCAACTTGGAATCGCAATACCGTATGCAGCTGCTTCACCTCCCACTCCCCACTGAACCCCGGCAGGCGGCGCTTGCCGGTGAGCAGCTCCTGCATCGCACCTTGCTTGATGGCGTGCTTCTTGGCGATCAGCGCATCCTGCGCAGCCAGCAGCGCATCCACGTCATTGAGAGCGGTGGCTATGGCGGATTGTTCGGCTGCAGGTGCGAAAGGAACTCGCACTCGCCCCAGTACACCCTGATTCAAAGAGGGCATGGTTGTGCCGACCGCGTTGTTCAGAAGCCAGGTCTTAACTGCTCTACTTCTGAATTGCGCGGCCAAGTATGGAGGGTGGCAATTATCCGTTGGGCGAACACTTATTCCGTCCGAGCCAAGAAACCATCCGCTCTCGCTTTTTGTCACTAGCGCTGATCGCTCCACTGCTCCTTTTCGGCCAAAAACCACATCCCCGACACGGAGCAAATATTGCGGCAACCTCTTTACAACATGCTCTGGAATTCGCGACGTATGTTCGTTCACTCGAAAATAGCCATCTCCGATTTCTCCAACTGAAATTTGGGGAACGCCATCTCCGCTCGTGTACTCGCTAGCTTTTAGCAACGTGCCAAATGGTCCGGTAATTATTTTTGAAAAATCAGCGACCCCTCGCACCTCCCAATCCACAGGAATCACACCAACCTCGGTCTGCTTGTAGCCGGCCTTCAGTTCCACGCAAACCCCATCTTTGCCAGATGCCCGGCCACCTTGCTTTCCAGTTCTTTCACCTGTCCTGCCAGTTGTGGCAAGGGCACGCCGTAGCGTTCGGCCAGTTCCTTCACCCGCCGGGTCAGCGCCTGCGATACGTGCTCCACCTCGCCCTGCACGGCGGCAGACAGCGTGGCCAGCCATTTGTCATCCACCACCAGGGCCTGGATGTCGGCCACTGATAGCTGCGGGTACTTGGCCAGCGCCTTGGCGTCGAGTTCGGCGTCCAGTGCCTTGAGCTGCTTTTTCAGTGCGGCCACTTCTTCGGTCAGTGCCAGCCACTGCTTCAGCACTGCGAGCTCCTCGGCGGCTTCGCTGTCCTTACCGATTTCGCGGATGCGGTCTTTCACCTGTGCGGCGGTGATACGGTCGAACCCGGTAAAGGCCATGTCCTCGCCGCCGTGCTCTTCTTCCAGTGCTTCCAGCGCGCTGCCGGCACTGTCCAGCGTGGCGCTGGCGGCATCAAGCGCCTGCTGTTCGGCAGCGAAGTAACGCGCCACGACCAGTGGCTTGGGCACCAGGTCGCAGGTCCAGCCCTTGTCCTTGCGCTGGCCCTTCTTGTTGGTCTCGATGATGCGCGCGGGCTCGGCCGTCCAGCCATCGGCAGACAGCAGGTAGGCATCGTCCTGCATCGTCTGCGCCCAGTAGTCCATCAGGTGCTGATAGATGGTGTAGGCATTGAGCAGCGGCGCCTTGGCATAGGCGGCCAGCAGGCTTTCGGAAACCTCGTGGATGAACTGCGTGGGCTGGCCGCCCTGGCCGAAGCCGATCAGCTGGGGCCGGATGGCTTTTTCCCAGTCGGCATGCAGCTTGGCCACCATGGCCTGGAATGCGCGGAACTCGGCGTGGCCAAGGATGGCTTGCTTCACCTCGGCTTGCGGCAGCTTCAATTGCAGGTAGTCGGGGCGGCCCGCAGCCTCGAACAGGGCCTCGCGCAGGGCTGGCATGCTGGCCCAGTAGGTCGCCAGTGCGTCCACGTCGCGCTGCGGAATACCGCCGAGCAAATGGCCTTCGATGTCCTGCAGGTCTTCGGCGGCGCTGCTGTCGATATAGCGCGGCAGGTTGAGGTTGTAGTCGTTCCTGGCGTCTCGGATCTCGTCGAAGCCGACCATGCGCGCATAGCCGGGCACGTGCTGCGCCTTGTTGTAGGTGTCGACAATGCGGTGGATGTCCTGCTCGCGCAGGCGGTTCTTGGCGCCGTCCTTTAGGAAACCCTTGCTGGCATCGATCATGAAGATGCCGCGGCGGGCGCTGGCGTTGTCCTTGTCCAGCAGCAGGATGCAGGCGGGAATGCCGGTGCCGTAGAACAGGTTGGCCGGCAGGCCGACGATGCCGGTCAGGTAGCCGCTATCGACCAGCTGGCGGCGGATCTGGGCTTCCGCATTGCCGCGGAACAGCACACCGTGCGGCAGGATGCAGGCGCCTTTGCCGCTGGCCTTGAGGCTGCGGAGGATGTGCAGCAGATAGGCGTAGTCGCCCTGCTTGGCCGGCGGCACGCCCCAGGCGAAGCGCTGGAAGGGATCGGCATCCGGAGTGAGGCCGCTGCTCCAGGCCTTGTCCGAGAACGGCGGGTTGGCAACCACGTAGTCGAAGGTCCCGAGCCGCTCGCCGTCCTTGAACTTGGGATCGGCCAGGGTGTTGCCCGACTGCACGGACGCATCCGGGAAGTCGTGCAGGATCATGTTCATGCGCGCAAGGCCGGCGGTGGTGGCCGAGATTTCCTGCCCGTAGAGGGTGATGGGCTTGCCCGCTTCGGCGGCCACCTTCAGCAGCAGCGACCCTGACCCGCAAGTCGGGTCATAGGCGGTGGTCTGGCGGTTGGTGTTGTGCGGGCCGATGCCGATCAGCTGGGCGATGGTGCGGCTGACTTCGGCCGGGGTGTAGAACTGGCCTTTGCTTTTGCCCGAATCCTGGGCGAAGTGGCGCATCAGGTATTCGTAGGCATCGCCAAGGATGTCGTCGTGCTCGGCGCGGTTTTCGGAAAAATCCAGCGCCGGGTCTTCGAAGATGGCGACCAGGTTGGTCAGCTTGTCCTGGCGTTCCTTGCCTTCGCCCAGTTTCTTGGGGTCGTCGAAGTCGGGGAAGTCGCTGAGTGACAGGCTGCTGCTGTTGGCTTCGACCAGCGGCTGGATGACCCGGGTGTTGATGCGCTCGCCGATGTCCGGCTTGCCCTTGAAGGCCACCATGTCGGCAAAGCTGGCCCCGGCCGGGATCACCAGCGGCGCCAGATCGTCGCCGGCGTACTTGTCGCTGACGTACTTGATGAACAGCATGAACAGGACGTAGTCCTTGTACTCGGACGGCTCCATGCCGCCGCGCAGCTCGTCACAGCTGGCCCAGAGGGAGGAATAGAGGTCAGACTTTTTGATGGGCATGGTTGATCAGGGTTGGAATAGCAAGGCCCGCCCTGTATGGGCGGGCCGGTGGGGTGCAGCGCGGCGGTGTCAGGCCGTCACTGGCGCAAGCGCTGGCTCCAAGGATGCTATGACGAACTGCTTTTTTCCATTGCAAAAACTTCGCGCTGCTTTGACGTTGTGGCCCAAGGCGGGCAACAGGTGTTCCGCTTCAGCTTCCAATGTTAGCGTGGCCGCGCCACCGGAGGATGGTGTCCCAAATCAGTACGACCAAGCGCCATCGGCGGGGCATGACTATCTTCTGGATGGTAAATGCCAGTTCGCGGATTCGATATTCAAGCAACGGACGGCCACGCTGAGCAGCGCTGTTGCTAAAGCTGTCGCCACGGTGCGATCAAACTAAGACCGTGCCATCGGCTGTGGGAGCGATTACTTATGGTGTTTGTCGGATCGATGTGGTTGCCGTGTTGGCGCGATAATCTGGTGGTAGCTCGGTTTGATGGAGGTCGGGGGCGGCTATCCGATAACGACAGCGACCTCCTCATAAGACCTTACATCCGCTACCGATCAATCTTTGACCGACTTCGCCTTTACCAGGGCGGGGGCTTTTTTGGGGGCGAGGGCAGTCATCAGGGTCGCCACATCCGCGCCAAGCCTGTCAGCAAGCTTGCATAACACCAACAGCGATGGATTTCCGACTGAGCGCTCGATTTGACTGATGTACGTGCGGTCGATGCCCGCTTCAAGAGCCAGCCTTTCCTGGGAGAGCCCCTCAGCAAGACGCAACTCGCGAATATTACCCGCGAGTTCTCGTCTGACGGCTTCAAAGGGGCGACTCATGGGGATAGGTTCCCGCTTGACGAGACCCCTGGTCCACGGAATATATTCATCAAATCGTAGGGCTACGACTTGGGAACGATGGACAACAACCCTTCCAGGCGATATCTCGCTGGCTTGGCAGCACTCTGTGTCGTCGCTTTGACGGGAGCAAAATGGCAGAACCCTTCAATCGCCGATCCGGCACAGCAAGAACATCAATTGGTCATTGACGACGCATACTGCAATCGGGTCGCAGTTGGAGCGGCCCCTATGCCCTCCGTGAACATGCCGCAATCTCAGAGACAAGGCGCTCATGTCTCCGGCAGCTCGATCACCTATGGTCCGAACGGTAGTACCTACCGCAGTACGTATTCAGGAACGACCACTCCAGCCCGAAGTGTTGGTGACGCGTTCGCAGGTGGCTTTGCTCAAGGAGCAGCAGCTGGTGCATTAATCGCCGCTCGACGCCAACAGAGGGCCGTCCACAAGGGCTGTATGTCCGAATTGGGATGGTCGAAGTCAGTGTCCTCGTCCCGGGCGGTAGCACGGCCACCGACGGCTCAGGCCGGAGCCACCACATCCAACATCCCAAGCCAGCAAATGACATGGGAAAAAATCTCGACATCAATTGATGGTGGACAAATTTTCATCAGCCCGGAATCCGTCAACAAACGCGGTTCCAACGTCACTGCCTGGCTGAAGGTCCAGTTCCCCCATGCCTTTGGCCCTGGACCTGGAGGGGTAATGATTGATGAAGTGCAAGAACTAACGACCTTCCATTGTCTATCCCGCCAAACCTCCTTGGTAAAGCTAGTTTCGTTCTACCAAGGCAAGCAACTCTTTGTGGACGAGCAAAGCGGCGCCGACTTGAAGCGGGACAGCTTTTCGGCAGACTCGCTGTATGTTCCGGCCTATGAGGCCCTATGTAAGCTCTAAAACAAGACGGATTCTTTTGAGAGAAACTCATCGTTCATGTAGACCAGCGCCCATGTTGGCTGCCAGCAGCTCAGGGCGGCTGCCGGCATAGCCGGTAACTAATGAGCAGCGCGCTCAAAAACGTTCCCCCGCAATCCCCCCACTTGGTAACTATATCTGTGTAGCTGTTTTGGCTACCGTGAGCGCCCAAAAATTGGCCTGACGGTAGTCATTCTGGCTGCCGTGAAGACCCAGAGTGGTGAATTTTCTGCCGCCACTGTAGCTGTAGCAACTACTGTCGGTAGTCATTTCAGCTGCCGTGTTTTTTTGGCATGCGAGAGCGTATGGGGGCGAGTCCTCATGGTTTTGCCTCCAGCCCGGCATCCGGTTGCCATCGCATGTATGGCTTGGATGGCTTTGCGTCCAGGGCGGCCCCGGCTTCGTTCTCCAGTCGGTAGCTCGTGGCGTGTCGGGTCTTGTACGTGAAGCCGCCTGGAGTTTCGACCGTGATCCACCCGCGCTCAGTTAGCGCGGCGAACGCTGCTTGCACGCGCCGCTGGCCCACCCCAATTCGCTTTGTCGCCTCCCGCAGGCTCAGGAAAACCACGTTTCCTTTCGAGGGTCGATACAGTGCGCGAAGTTCTACTAGCAGTGCGCGTGCATCGGGGTTCAATGTGCAGTAGGCGGGGCAGGTCAGTTCGTGCGCATATAGCCGCACATGTGCCTCATGCCCGATCCCGCTACGCCCTTTGGCCTTAAGTCGCGACTGTGCCACCGCCCGCGCCCTCCGTCAGGTGATACCTGGCAACACGTGAAGTTCCGCGCCGGGTCGAGACCTCGACTTCGGTGGTGATGATGGGCCAGCCCGCGCGTTTCAATGCATGCACATCGGCGGCGAGGCGGAACGCGCCGAACTCGCGCAGCGCCTCTGCCTGCGTAAGGCTCTGGCCGGCCTCGAGGGTCGCGAGGACGGCCGCACGAGCCGTACCCTCGACCGGACGCTTGCACTGGAGTTGCGATGAGTCGTCAGAGCCGTGTTCCATCCTGAGCCCTGATCTGCTTGCCGGAGTTCGTTCGCTTTGGACGAAGGCGTTCATCAGTCCACCTTCCCGGAAACGAATCTCTCCAAGTCGGCACGGCGGTAGCGGACGGCTCGCTTACCCAGCTTCACATAGCGCGGGCCTTCGTCTTTGGCTCGCCAGTTCCGCAGAGTGGCAACTTTCAGCGCCAGCAGGGCTGCCACTTCTGTTTCGTCCAGCAGGTCGCCAGGTGTGAGTAAGGGTTGAGTTTCCATCGATGTACCTCAGCAGTAAGTGACCGTAGGCCAGATGCCTTGCGGTACTGCGGAATGCAGCGATGGGGATGATTGGCTGGAAGAACTGGGTAGCGCGCTACCCAGCGCGCGCAATCAGGAAGCTGCGCGCAGAGTCACAGGCGCGCCCGCTCTAGCTCCTTTCTCCATGCGGCAGACCATTTGCGAATGGTTTCCGCGTTCTTCAGTACAGGCCATCGGCGCATGACCTCCGTCGCGAAATGCTCAGTCGTGCGCAACTTCGGATGCCGGCCGCCCTTCCACTCCTTCCATAGCTCCTTCGCCCGGGCCTTCGCAGCCTGCTTTCCGTCCTTGTCCAGCTTGATCTTTGCCTTGGCGGCGTGTCGGGCACCGGCACTGCGCACTTCGGCAGAGGTCATGCTTGGTTCGGTCCTGATCAAACCGGACGTGTCAACCGAGGTCAACCCGTCGGCTATCTCGGAAATGGCATCAACCCAATGCGTAGTCGTCGCGCCGGGCTCACCTCCAACGGCGAACTCAATGTCTCCAGCCTGGTTGTAGATCCAACATGCCACGAGCTCCGCAGACGCTGGCAGCTTGATGTAAGCACTCTTGCGAAATTCAGCAGCAATGGCCGCTTCTTCTTTGGTCCAGTCGTGGAGGTCCAAAGGAAGAGCTGCGCCTGCTGAAATCTCGACTTCGATACCCTTCTCATCCTCGTGCAGCCTGTACCAGGGACGGTCGCTATTCGTGTGCTCAGGGCCGAAGGTGCTCAGCTCTAAGAAGGATGGGTAGTAAATAAGTGTGTCGCTCAGATTGCATGCCCGCAGGCTCGCCAGCAGTTCACTAAGCCAAGCTTCGTTGGCCGCTGTCATGCTGGCCGCTGTTTCATCGTCACTATTCATCGTTCACCCTCGCCCTAAAGAGGGGGTCCACTGCGCCCAGCGGAATGAGGCTGAGGGTTTTCGCCTGCCTATGCCGAGGGAGACCATTTGCTCAACTCACTTTGGCACGCAGCGAGACCACATTCGCCCCCGTGCGCAGGCCGTCTAGGTAGTCCGCCCATGCCTGCATCATCTTCCGGCGTTCGGTCAGGTACTGTGCTTGGTTGTAGGTGCCGCGAATCTTGTTGCCGTCCCGGTGCGATAGCTGACGCTCGATGGCGTCTGGGTTCCAGCCCATTTCGTTCAGCCGGGTTGATGCCATGTGCCGGAAGCCGTGCGGGGTCATCTGTTCGTTGCCGTAGCCGAGCCGCCGCAGTGCCTGTCGCACTGTGTTCTCGGACATGGGGCGCTTGCTCGAAACCTTCCCCGCGAAAACGTACACGCTACGCCCGGTGAGTTGGTGCAGGTCGCGCAGGATAGCGACGGCCTGCGATGGCAGGGGGACGACGTGGGCGGGGGTGCGCGGATTCTCCTTTTCGGCCCGGCTCAACTTCTGCTTGACGGCCGGGATGCGCCACTCGGCAGCATCTAGGTCTAGCTCCGTCCACTCCATTTGCCGAATCTCGCCCGGTCGCTGGAACAAGATTGGCGAGAGCCTGAGGGCGGCCAGTGTCACGGGATCGCCGGTGTAGCCGTCCATTGCCTGCAATAGGTCAGCGATCTGGCCGGTGTCGGTGATGGAGGCGAAGTGCCGTTTGACGGCCTTAGGTAGGGCCCCACGCAGATCATGGGCAGGGTCGCGCTTAGCTATTCCTGCAGCGATGGCGTAGCGAAATACGGCAGACAGTTCCGAACGGATGCGGTCTGCACTCTCCAGCTTGCCGGCCTTGACCAGTCGTTGCAGGCAGGCCAGCAACTCTGGGGCTTCGATCTCGGCTATTGGTCGCGCCCCGACGTAGGGGAAAACATGTGTCTCCATCCACGCCTTGCAGCGATCGGAAGTGCCCTTGGTTCGCTCGCGGGCCTTCATCTCCTGGTAGGCGCGAGTCACCACCTCAAGGCTGTTTGCTGCCCGCTCGGCCCCGGCCGCCTTCTCTGCCTTCCGCTGCGCGCCGGGGTCGGTGCCTTGGGCGACCAGTGTGCGTGCTTCCTCGCGCCGATGGCGGGCTTGCGCCAGCTTCACCTCAGGGTAGGTGCCGAGCCCCAGCATGTTCTCCGTCCCGATGACAGGCCGACGATAGCGCCAGCGCCACAGCTTGGAGCCGTCTGGGTTCACCAACAGGAACATGCCGCCGCCGTCAGGCAGCTTGTACGGCTTGGGGCCGGGCTTGGCGTTTGCGACTTCAGAGGGTGATAGCGGCTTGGAGGTCAGCCTGGGCATGGGGAGGCATCTAGTTTGAGGGTACGGCTCGTTGCGCGTAGCCGTGTACCCGTACTTGTACCCGCAAATTTGGGTGATCGCCAGTGACATGCAAGGATGTCGCCAGACAACAGGTAAAGAAAAACCCCCGATTTCTCGGGGGTTTTTGGTCTTTCTAGTACCTTGCGGTACGTTCATATGGTGGAGGTGGGCGGATCGTCCCAGCACCTCTTTCTAAGCAGTTGAACTGCAAGGAAAAGTTGCCGGACCTGCTCCCTCAAAACGATACCTCAAACGATACCCAATCGTAGCATGCAGGCACGGTAAGGGACTCGTGGGCGGCCGTTCTCGAAAGAGGACGGCATGCTGTGGAAACTCTTGGCGGTGGTGGCATTGGTGGCTAACGGTCCGGCGTGGGCGCACGGCGGTTCGATTCCGCCCACCGGAATCAAACAGGGTTGGGAGCGCCAGCATCTCGCCGACTATGTCAGCGAACCCGGCGAGGCTTTGCCGGACTTCCTCCGACGCACTGGCCGAGTGCTGCACGACTTCACTCGTCAAAGCGGGCATGAGGCCTGTGGCGCGATTGCCAGCGACGGGCAGCGGTTTTCCCTGCGCCTCTACACGGATGGCGTGCCCCACGGCTGTGCCATTCGGACCAGCGAGGTGCTGGAAGGGTTTGCCTTCACTGGCGAAACCATCCACAGCCATCCGTGGCAAAAAGTGCTGACGATGACGCCGGCTGCGAGGGCGTGGAGCCATCTCTACAAGGACGGCAACGCCGGGGCCCCGACGCTGCGCAACGACGGGGCTACCGGCTTTAGCAAGGCTGACCGCGCCAACGGAGACGGCTGGCTGGTGGCGGGTGGTGCACTGCTGCATCTCGTCAATGGAAAGACCGAGCGCCATGGCCCGGTCTCCTCCAACTGACTCCTTTGCCGCTTAAGGGCATTTGAACTCATACGCGGACCAGTCAGAAGCACCAGTGATCTGCCAGTAGAACGCCGAGCCAGCTCCGACCACTTCGCAAGCGCATTCCGACGGCCAATCTACCGGCCCATTGCTGGGGGTGTAGCCGAATCCTGGCATCGGGGTCAGCCTCTGCTGAAGTGCGGCGACGCAGGCCCGGCGCTCTGACGTCAGCGCCTGTTCTTGAGGTAGGACGGGGGAAAACGTGGCGTCATCGTTGGTGTTCACGCTTTGCGTGCAATGGGTCTGGTCCGCGTAATACTGGGAGGGGGAGCAAAAGACGCCCCAGCCGTATAGGCCGCCATCGCCCCAGGAAACCCACGATTTCCCGCTGTAGGACGGATACGTTCTTGCGGGGGGCGCTGGGGTCGTGCAGGTGTTGGAGGTGGTGACCCAGGCCGTAGTGCCAGCCCAGGCCGACCACGCCGACCAGCCGGCCCACACATAGGAACCCGTTGGTGCCGGGCAGGAGGCGGCCCGTGTCTGCGTCCGCCGCTCCTGCCGCTGTTGCGTCACGCTTCCCACCTGACCAGCAGGGCATGCCAGCGTCTGCGACGCCGTGCGGGTCTCGGTATTCGTCTGCGTGCTGGGATTAGGCAGCACGCACGCGGGCGCGCAGGTGCTGGAAATGGTGGCCCAAGGTCCATAGACCCCAGTAGCCCAGGCCTCGTAGGGCCCACCTACCTCGCCGCAGTAGCCCACGCGCTGCTGCGTCACAGTCCCAATCTGTCCTGCGGGGCAGTTCACGTTTTGCGTCTGCGTCGGCGGCACGGTGCAGCGGGTCAGCGGCGGCGGATTGCTGGGAGGCAGCACACTAGGCGTGGGCGGTGGGTTCGTCGGTGTTGCTGGTGCTGGCGGGGCCGTAGGCACGGCAGGCGGCGGTGCAACGGGCGGCCCGGGCGGCACCACGCCAGGCGTTCCAGGCGTGGCGTCGTCCACGTTGGGGGCACCATCGACTGGGCCCACCGGAGTGCTAGGGTTGACCGGGTCCACCGATGGCGGAGCATTGGGCACAGTCGGCGGCGGCGTTGCGACTGACGAGCCAGACGCCACCCCAGAGAAATACACAAAACTCACCTGGTCCCCGCCGTGCTCTTCGCACGCGGTAGCAGCGTTGGCCGGGTCGTATTGGCTATTCAAGTAAACGCTTTTGCCATTGACCTGCGCATCCCAAACCGCCGGGTCGCCGGCCATCGCTGCAATCAGCTTGGCGCAAGCCGCCTTAGGAACGTCGCGGGTTTCGACTAAAAAAGAGTCGTTGCCGCGCTTCACGGTGTTGGGCCAAAACGACACAGAGCCGCCCCACGCATTGCGCAGGCCGTCGCTTTGCCTCAGCCGCTGTGCGGCCAGGCCATCGGTTTGCACGAGCGAGGTGGACAAGCCCGAGTAGCCGCCCACGATTCCCAGGCTACGGTCGATGGCGTTGGCCGTTTCGCTGAAATCCAACTGCGTCTGTTTCACATCTGCGGCCACGCTTGTCGGGCCAAACAGCAGCCAGCCGGCGGCCGCTATTGCGGACGACACGCCCAGCACCAACAGCACCTCCACCAGCGTATAGCCGCCCGGTTGCGGGCCGCGTGGCGCACTTGGCGGGGGCGTCGGGCATTCCGCCTTACGTTTGCGGCGGGCGTCCAGCAGGTCGCTCAGCGAGCCCAGGAAGTGGGCGCGCAAGCCTTCCGTCTGTTTTTCAAGCAGCGGGTCCGTGGGTTTTTTCTCGTCGCTCATGACCGGGCCGCCTCACGCGCAGCGGCACGTTCCTCTAGGTGCTTGAGGCCGTGCTCGCGCAGTTGGTTCCGCTTCTGTGGTTCGCGCTCGAGTTGGCCGCCGATGACCAAAAGGGCACCCACAATCTCTGCCTCATCCCAGCCGTCTGCACCGGCGGCGATGACCAGACCGCCCAAGCCAATCTTGCGGTGCGCGTCGGCCGAGCGGAATAGCTTGGCGCGCTCCTTGGCTTTGTCGCGCGCGGCCTGGCGGGATTGCCGCTCTTTCTCTTGCTTCTCAGCGACCAGGATTTTTGCTTTCTCCTTCGCTGCGGCTTCCAACATCTTCGCCAGTTTTAGTTTTTGCTTTTCGATATCTGCCACGACACGCCTGCATAAAGTCCTGATAAACCATGCAAGCAGATTCCGCGCGGAGCGCAAGGGGGAAACGCCCATTTTCTGGCGCGAGCGAGCAGCGAGCGCCGCTTTTGCTTTTGGCTAAAAACTTGACAGTTCCGTTGTGCATGTAAATCTGATTCAGGGGGCCAGCGAGCGCAGCGAGCAGCCCCGGTTCTCTTGAGTTTGATGCGGGTGCGGAGCGCCCAAAGAAAACAACAAGAGCGCACTTAGAGTAATCCCTTCGGGATTACGTGCGGTCAGGGGCTACGCCCCCGACACCCCAACGCCACGCTTCGCGTGACGCCTCTCCCCCCATTTCTCGCCCCCCAGGGGGCTGCGATTGGAGACCGGATTGGCGATTTACCACCTCACTGCAAAGGCTTACTCGCGCCAAGGAGGACATTCGTCCACCGCTGGCGCTGCGTATCGTGCAGGGGTGCGGATTGAAGACGCCTTGACCGGAACAGTCCACGATTACACGCGACGCCTTGGCGTCGCGTTTTCCGCGCTCTGCCTTCCCGGCGAACAGACCGCAGACCGGGCCGAGTTCTGGAATCGGGTCGAAGCCCACCACAAGCGCGGGGATGCAATCACTTGCCGGGAGGTGGAGGTGGCGCTTCCTGCCGAGCTCTCTGCCGAGAAGCGCCAAGAACTGGCGCATGGCTTTGCCCGCCATTTGGCCGAGCGCTACGGCGTGGCCGCTGACGTGGCCATCCACGAACCGAGCAAGGGCGGGGACGAGCGCAATCACCACGCCCACATTCTGCTCAGTGCATGCAGCGTCAACCCGGACGGAAGTTTGGGGAAAAAGGCTGTGGCGCTGGACCCGATTGCCTGCAAACGAGCCAAGCAACCCACCTTGGCGGAGACGGAGCGCGAGTTCTGGGCCACGTCCGTCAATCGCATGTTGGCCAGCGAAGGCGTGGCGGACCGCGTGGACCACCGTTCGCTATTGAGCCAGCAGGCGGACGCCGTCCAGAAAGATGATTTCGCCACGGCAGCCAAGTTGGACCGCCCGGCGACCAAGCACGAAGGCAAAGCGGTCACGCAAGCCCGCCGCCGTGGCGAGCGCTTGCCGCGCGCCAGGCGGAACGACCGCGTCCGCCAAGCGGCTGATAGCCGCGTCACCGCCCACACCGAACGCTTCGAAGCACTCAAGGCCCAGGCCGCTGCGGAGGGCCGTTTGGCTCACGTGGACGAGCAGGCATTGCACGCGCAAGCGCTTTTGGAACGTCGCAAAGAATCGGCGGCGCGCTTGCGCGCTGCTGCCCAGCCATCCCCCAATGAGGCCCCACGCCATGACCGAGTTCCAACCAACCCCCAGCGTCGACGCGCACCGGCTCTCACCCGAAATAGCGTTGATGCTCTCCGAGTCCGAAAACCCGGAACTGGCGACGAGCGCGTGCCTGCGCTGCGCCCACTCCACAGCCTTAACCCTTGCTTGGCCACGGGGGGACGACGAGCGCCCGAAGCCGGCGGATTTAGTCGTGTTCTGCGGCCAGATGCACCGCGATATCACGACACTCGTCCAGCGGTGCTCAGGATTCCAGCCCAAGCCCTGACACCCAGGGCAGGGGCCGCCGTCCAGGCGCGTGCACAGCGTCCCGCTGCGCACAAAGCCGGGTCATCCATGCCCCGGCCGGCCCCCGTTGGGGGCGGTCAGCAGGGCAAGGGGGCGGCAGGCATCGAGCGCGCTTCACGCAAACACACACAGAACAGACAGGCGGAAATCATGGCCGGAGACCAGGCGGCGAAGAATGTAGAAGAAATGATTGAACAGATGTTCAAGGTGGCACGCCGGTCCCTTCTTCAGTCCAGCAGCGCCACGCCCGAGCAACGTTCGGTTTCCCGCACGCTCATCAGGTGTCATACGGACCTGGACGAGCAACGCACGGCTTACTCGCAAGCGAAAGAGAGCCGGCACCAGGCGGGGTTGAAACGAAGCAGAGCCGACGCGGACGCCAACATGTCCCCGGTGCCCACGGATTTCCTTTCCACGGCGCTGCGCAAGGTGGGACGGCCTACCGCCGAAGACAGGGCCGCACAGGCGGCGCAGGAACAGAAGCGGGAGGCGAAGGCGCAGGAGCGGCAGGCTCGGAAGGTTCGCGATACGACCAGGGAGGCCAGGAACCAGGCCGAGGTGGCGTTCGAGCTGGCCAAAGCGGATTTTCTGGTGCAGTTCCCGAAGCACTTCCCGCCCGTCAAACCCACTGCCGAGCTCGCGCCGACGCAGGGCGTGGCCCCAGTGCCGCAGACCCCGGAGCGGGCCTTGCGGCCACCGGAGTCGGTCAGTCCGCCCCGCCGTCCGTCCCCGCGGCCTTGAGCAGGGCCGCGACGGCCTTGGCGCGTTGCTCCGGAGACAACTGAGCAAGCGCCAACACCGCGTCGGCCATCGCTTCGTCCTCGGCTAGGAAGGGACTGCTCCGCCGCTAGCTTGTTGTCCAGCGTGTATTGCTCGTCCATCATCCAGCTTTCAACTGGCTAAGGATGGTTCAACTGTGTGGCTCTCCAAGGATTCAGGCATTGACTGGACGGCAATCGCTGCGCTCATCGCGCTTGGTATTTGGCTCGTGGATGGATGGCGTAGGCGTAGGGAGCGGGCAGCAACGCGCAGGCTGCTCGCGCAAATCATGACCACCCCAGTGGGAGTAGCCCAGATTGATATCGCTCGCTTCCGCGTCTCTGTGGTGCCGTCGAGCGGGGATACGACAAACGTTCTGAACCTGATTGACAGTCAGGCATGCAGGGCAGCGTTCGCGGCAAAGGCGTTTGAGGTGAAGCTAGAGCTGCCGTCGCAGTTTCTTGAGAAGGCGGACTTATTCGGCGAGCGGACCTCAAACCGCCTCGCGCTGGCGCTCTCTCAAACAAGCCGCCTTCATACGGCGTGGAAGCTCGCCGCTGACATCCCGGACGGAGTGGATGAGAAGGAGCTACATGACCATGTTCATCACGCCCTGGAACAAATCCAAGCGACGGAAAAGGCGATTGGGGAGGCATTCAATGCGGTCGTCGCCGACGGCCAGGCTTCTTCTTGAAAAGCGTCAATCGGAAAAAAGCCACCCCCGGCTTGACAACGGCCGAGGGTGGCTTATTTTGAATCTATGGCCCCCGAGTTTGACCGACTCGAGGGCGAGCAAATGTAGGAATCAGCTACGACATGCCCAGGCAAGGCCCCTTGAGGCCACTCTAACAAGCCTGGACGGACCCGCAAGCCCCCCTCCTTTCCTCGCCCCCGAATCTGCCCAGCCCCGAAGGCCGTTGGTAGCCGTATCACGACGACCCATTGAGTTGGGGTGCGCACGGTTTCCGGGAGCCCATTGCGGGCTTGGACTGACCGTCACCGGGTGCGCAGGCAGTAAAGCGAGGGGGGGGAAACTCGCGCCAGCCAGGTAACGCAGATGTCGATGGTAACTGGGGAGTGCTCAATCTGGCCCCAGCAGCGTCTCCCATTCGCGGTCCCGTTACCAATGGTTTGTTGCTAGGAGAAGCCCCAGGAAAAACGCGCCTGGGCACGGGAAAAGTAAAGCAACACCGGAGAGACGCCAAGAGAACCTTGGTGACAGGACCCGGACCCGGCGCGGTTGCTCGCGTGAACCTGTCGTAGTGGTGCAGAGCAGAGAATCACCACGCCCTGAGTGCTGGGGGTCGCCGTCACGGGACTAACGCACGGGCCAAGTCACCCCACCGCGTTTTAGTCAGCGGGTAAGGGGAGACTTTGCCCTTCGGCTGGAGGGGCCCGGAGGGGACCCGAGAGCCGAAGGGCAAAAGCAGGGGAGCCTTAGCAAAGCTTTAGGCCCTGAGAAGGCAAACGCATGAGTGCTTTTCTGTTACTGCAAAGCATATCGGGCGCGCCGGCCACCAGTCTCTTTCAGATTCACCCAACTTTTCTTGCTCCGTCGGCAGCCCCGTCCAGGCCCATCCAGCCTGGCGGCGGCGCTAGCGGCCGCGCCTTGGGCGGGGTATCGTTCGCTCACACCCTGCTTTAGGAGGCATGACGTGGGCGAATGGTCGGACTACTTCGAGGACTTTCCTGAAGAGAACCCTGCGAACTGGGTTAATGGACGTTTTGACCCGGAGGGCGTGCGGCGCGCGCACCAGAGGGCCGATGCGCTTGCGCAGTCGCAGGCAGACTTGAACAGCACCGTCCGTAGGATGATTGACGAAGGCAACCGACGCGCCAGCGAAAAACAAGCCAAATCGTAGTCGGCGGCCAAGCCCCCGCTCATGCGGGGGTTTTGCTTTTCTTGGCCTGCCGCGTCTTGGCGGCTTGCTCCCTGCGCCGCTCGATGTGGCGAACCTGCTTGAACGCCACGTC
The DNA here is from genome assembly GCF_056760235.1 of Stenotrophomonas sp. STEN018. Lineage (NCBI taxonomy): Bacteria > Pseudomonadati > Pseudomonadota > Gammaproteobacteria > Lysobacterales > Lysobacteraceae > Stenotrophomonas > Stenotrophomonas sp. STEN018. Next base: position 33,901 of record NZ_JBRREK010000010.1, on the reverse strand, counting down.
AAACTGGCCGGCCGTGTAGGCGGGCAGTGTTACCGGCGGGCCATACGCGTTCAGTGCGTCAAAGCGCTTCGGGATGGTGCCCGGATTGACGTAATGCTTGAGGCCGCTGGGCAAGGTCAAGTCGTGCCCGGTGATTTCCTGGGTCACTTGGATGGCCGTCCCGACTTCGTTGACCAGCGTGTTGGCCACGTTGTGCCGGAAGCAGTGGAAGGACTTCAGCCGACCGGTCAGGCCGCGCTTGATGGCGTAAGCGCGGAACTGGTCGCCCATCGTGTCCCCGTAGCCGCCGGCTTCCGAATGCTGGAGGTGCGGGAACAGGCGGTCGAACCCGGCCCGCTTCACGTCCTCGACGAACGTCAGGAACCCGGCCTGCAGCACGGTATCGGACAGGGGAACGAAGCGCGAAGAATGCGCGTTCTTCAGCCGCTGGTCCGGGCGCTGGGCACGGATATGGATGCCCCAATGGCCGCCCACCTCTGCAACGTCGTCCACGTAGAGCTGGGCCACCTCGTTGACGCGCGCCCCCGTGGCTACGCCCAGGATGGAGCCGAACCAGCGGTGCGGGTATTTGCTGGCCCACTCAGGAAAGGCTTCGGAATCGAACAGCGCGGCCAGCTCTTCCGGCGTGAAGGGTTCGCGGGTTGGGGCATCGGTTTTGGACTTGGAGCGGTTCATGATGGCCTTGTGTGGCGCTTTCGGGATGAGGGCTTCATCGGCTTGGGCGTTGAAGAACGCGGCCAAGTGGTCGCGGCGCTTTTCCTGGGTGCGTTCCAGCAGGGTGGGGTGGCCGCCGCCCTTGGCCTTTTGCACCACTTCCAGGGGCGTCAGGCCACGAAACACGGCTTTCTTGCTGGCATTGGCCGGGTAGACCGCCAGGGCATCCAGGAAGGCACGCACGTCCGTGGCCGTGACCTCTTCAATCGGCTTGTCGCCCCCGAGGGCGAGGAACAGGCGCAGCGTGTATTCGGTGTCCATGACGTTGCGCACGGCCCGCTGGGCTCGCCTCATGTCGCTGAGGTAGACGTCAATGCGCTCTGACAGCAGCGGCCCGGCGGGAGGCGCAGGTGGTGCTGGGGGCCGTGGTGGTTCCCACCCGTGCATGCCCGCCATGAGCGGGTCTTTTGCTGCCAAGGCGTTCAAGTCCTGAACGGTCTGCCGGAACAGGCGGCGGTCCTCGGCCGTGTTGATTTCCACGCCGCCGAGGGTCAGCCCGTTGGGTAGGCGCACTTGTTGGATGGTCAGGTCCTGATGCCCGTTCTCGCGCACCCGGCGCAAGATGTCCTTGATGTCGTCGTTCACCATCGTCCCTGTCCGCAGCGCCTTGAAGGACTCCGATAGTGCCATTGCCATGCGTGCCGCGACCAGCCGGGCGGCGTCGCCTCGGCCGGGCAGGGCACGAACGAGGAAGCGGCAGCCCAAGCTCTGCCGCAGGTCAACAGGCACAAGAAAGCGGGCATAGAGCCCGCTGGCGCGCTTCAACAGAAAGGGTTTGGGCAAAACGATACCTCAAACGATACCTTGAAGGGGTATCGTTTGAGGCTCGTAAATCACCAATAAACCTTGCAAAATCAAGCTACTTACGCTAGTTTTGCAGGTGAGAATGGTGGAGGTGGGCGGAATTGAACCGCCGTCCGAAGGCACTCCATCCCCGGCACTACATGCTTAGCTCACCGTTGGGTCTCGTCCTGTGGCAGCACGGTGTGCAAAACGCACCCCAGGACCAGCCTGTTTTGGTTAAGCCATGACTGACAGGCAGCCGTCACAGCCGGTTCCGTGATAATGACCCTACATCCACGAGCACGGGCACAAGTGGGTTCGGGGCTTACGCCTTAAGCGGCGAGAGCGTAGTTGTCGTCGTTGGCAACTAGAGTTTTGCAGCTGGATTTACGAGGAAAGCTACCCCCTCGGCATGCGCCAAGCGACTTCACAACCCCCGTCGAAACCAGTGCACCCCCGGTTAAGCGTTGATCTGTAAGGACTTTTGGGTGAAACGTGACGAAAAGCTGCCAAAAGTCTCGCTGACGGAGTGAATGCTACAGCCAAAGAGCTGAACAGTCACGCATGCGAGGGATGCACGGCGATCAGGGGGCAGAGACGACCATCATGGCGCCTTTCTATTCCGCCAGCCCGTAGACGTAGTAGTGGTGGCGATCATTGCCCCGAGCAGCAGCCACTGGCTGGTACTGAACAATCAAGGGCAGCTCGTCGTCCAGGCTGGTCGTGAGGCCTGCAACCTAGCCGCTACCAAACAAGAAGCCAAATCGTCCAGTCTCGTTGGCCCATCGGCTTGGCCGCGAACATCACGTTCTCGCCGGCGTTCAGTGCCTGGCTCAACAAGGTGGCGCATCTGGTAAGGGTATCGGATCCCGGCATTCGTCAATGCCCGCTGTTGGTTGTCGACGCGATGGTTTGGTCAGGGGCCCGGTGCGCACTGGGCTTAGGGGGGGGCAAGCTCGTCAGCCAGTAGCGTGCGCGCGCTGTGCCTTGAGCGGGGCCAGCACCGCGTGACCAGCTTCAAGTGTCTCTTCGCGCTCGCGTTCGTGGCTATGGCGACCGAAGTGGCCGCTGTAGACCTTGATCCTTGAGTTCTGTGCTGACGTGAAGAACCTGTGCTCGCCTGAAGAGAAAACCGGGGAGCAATGGCTGGGCAGTGGCTAAAAAGCGGGGCGGGGAAGCTCGCGCTGGAACTGTCTGCGCGCTATGCGAAATGCCCCCGGTCCCACGGTTGGGGTTGACGGGTCGGCTCTTACGGTCCCCATTTATACTTATAAATTGTTAACATATGTGACGGAAATGTGAGCGCGCAGATTAATGCGGGCTTTTATTTGGTTCGGACGATTCATATCCGCAACTTCGCATGGAGTGCGGAAACAGGGGGATAAACATGAAGACCACCATCCATCGGCCTGCCGTTCTGGCAGCCGGTTTCATTGCGTTCGTGTCGGCGACGGCAAGCTTTCCAAGCCACGCTTTTCTGGGCATGTCATCGGATAAATGCAAGGCGCCGCAGGGCAGTCTGCGCATCGTCGAGCCGGATGACGGCATGGGAATCTGGGCGACCTATGGTCTACCTGCACCTACCCGCATGCTGCGGGTGCTGGTCAACGATTCCAAGTGCTTTACCGTGCTTGATCGCGGTGCCGGCTTTACCGCAGCGCAGGCTGAGCGCGAGCTGGCCATGGGCGGGCATTTGCAGGAAGGTCAGAATATCGGCGGTGGGCAGATGCGTGGCGCGGACTTCGTGCTGGTACCGGATATCGTGTCGCAGAATCCCAATGCCGGTGGCATGAGCATCGGCGCAGGCGCATCCAATGGCGGTAGCAAGCGGGGCTTGATGGGGGCGATGATGAACGTTGCCACCTTGGGCGTGGCAGGCAAACTGTCGACGAAAAGACAGACCGCCGAAGTGGTGCTGACCCTGGTTGATGTACGCACGTCCGAGCAGCTCGTCAGTGTGACCGGCGAAGCCAAAATCACCGACAAGGCATGGGCGGCAGCGGTGTCTGCCTCGAACGTGCAGGGCAGCGCGGGGGTAAATGCTGGCAGCTGGGACAACACCGAGATCGGCAAGGTCATCAAGGAGGCCTACGAAGAGGCCTATGAGCGGATGGTTGAGGAGGTCAGCAAAAAGCGCGGTGTTTTGGCCAATCGCAATGTGCCGCAGGCAACCCGTGGAGTGGCGCCGATAGCGCCACCGGATGCGTACCAGACGCTGGCCGCGTCGCAAGCCCGGCTGGCCAATGCCGCCGCAGCAAGGTTGCAAGGAGGGCCTGCGGCGCCGTTGGCGGTACATGCCGATGCTACAAACCGGGGTGCGATCGGCGGTATGCCGGGGCAGATGGCACAGCATGGCGTGGATCACGTTGTTGGCGGCAATGGGGCGTCGGCCGCAATGGGCGCGATGACCGAATCTGGCGGCATCGCTGGTGCTGCGGGCCAGATGTTGCAGCAGGTTGCAGGCCAGGGAATGGGTGCCGGCGTGGCGCAGGCTGCGATGGGAGCTGTGGCGCAGCAAGGTGGCATGTTGGCCGCTGCCGGCCAAGTGGTACAGCAGGTTGCAGGTCAGGGCATCGGTGCAGGTGTGGCGCAGGCTGCGATGGGCCTGGCAGCCCAGCAAGGCGGCATGATGGGTGCAGCGGGGCAGGTGGCACAGCAGGTTGCAGGTCAGGGCATCGGTGCAGGCGTGGCGCAGGCAGCGATGGGCCTGGCTGCCCAGCAGGGCGGCATGGTCGGTGCAGCGGGGCAGGTGGCGCAGCAGGTTGTAAGCCAGAATGTAGTCGCCGGTGGCCAGATGGCCGCAGCCGCGGGGACGATGATGTTGCATCGCATGGCTCGATTGCTGGCCCAGCCGGACAGTCAGGCGACCGTTGTGGCCGAACTCAAGCCCGGCATGCTCGCTTACCCCACAGGGGGACGCAATGGCGGAATGATCGAAGTCGACGATGAAATGGGCAATCGTGGTTGGCTGCCGTCGGCGGTGCTTGGCGTCAAACAGTAAAAGCTGGCCAAGCGCTTCCAGAACATCTCCGTTTGGTACTACAGAACGGAAAAGCCCGCCGAGCGTAAGTGCTTGGCGGGCTTTTTTTTGTATTTTCGTCGGGGGGCTGGGAGTCGGCCTGTCGGCGACAGTGCCTCCCGCGGAAAGGCGTTGATTCATTGATTCATTTGGCGCTGTGGGCGATGTTCTGACCAAGACCTCGCTGGCAACACACTTGAATGCCGCCGGATACATGGAACATGTCCCATTCGTGCCAGTAGGCAGTATCTATCTGGTGAACGATCAGCGACAGCAGTGTTGCGGTGTACCAGCGATCCATCGTCAAAGAGCTCCTGGGTGGGGCCGCAGTCTAGTCAACTATCTGCACAACTACTTGCGGCTGCGACGTCGTATCACTTGAAGGTGCCGAGTGAGGCTTAACGTCGCGCCGACCTTTCTGCGACGTTTGTCGCTGGACCATGGCCGCCATCAAGTTCGTGAAGATGAGGTGCTCATGCAGCAGCGCGGTTTGCGCAGCCTGCGATTGTTGGCGGCTGGCGTCGGGGCCGGGTTTCGGCGGCGCGCGCTGGCACCCGTGTTGTTGTATCTGGTGCTGTCAGTTGTGGTGTTGATCATGGCGTGGCTTGGCCGCAGCCATTGGCCGCAGCTTGCGCCGTTGGTGCTGCTGCTTTGTGGTGGGTTGCTGGGCTGGGTGCGGCAGGTGCGTCGACGCTGGCTTGGCGTCTATCTGTTGGCGGCTGTGTTGCTGTTGTTGCTGCAGTCGCCTTGGTCGGGGCTTGCCGCTGCCGGGGTGGAGCGGGTAGCTGTTGTCGCAATGACCCTGGGCTTGGCTCAGTTGTTGGTCCATACCGCGCGGGTGTTGCGGTTCGCGCGCGCGCTGCAGTTGAAGGTTGATGGTCTGGACGATGCCGCGATTCTTGCCTTGCTGCCGCCGGAGGCTGCCGAGGACGCACGACAATGGCTGGGCGGTGATGACCGCAAAGCTGCCGAGTTGAGCGAAGTGGTCAGCTTGAGTGTGCTGTACGCGGCCTTGCAGTCGCCCGGTGCCCAGCGGCGCAATCTGCGCCGGATACTGATGGGTTAAAGCATCTTGCGCAGATAGATGCGCTCATGGCCGGGTGGAAAGTCGGGCAGTCGGCCGAAAACCTCGTAGCCGTGGCGCAGATAAAAACCTTCGGCCTGCCAATCGAAGGTATCCAGCATCACGCTGTGCGCGCCTGCGGCCTTGGTCTGTCGTTCGGCCTCCACCAGCAATTGGCTGCCCAATCCCTGGCCGCGCAGCTCGGGATCAACCCAGAGTACATGGATGGTGAGCCAGCCGGCGCAGATGTCGCCGAGCAATCCGCCGCGCAGCGTTCCGTCCTGGTCGTGGCTGGCCAGCTGCAGTGGCAGCTCATCGAAACTATTGCCGCTGGCCTTGCGATTGAAGGCCAGCAGCTGTGCACAAAGCGCCTGCACATCCTGCGCGCTGGCTGCATGCAGCGCGTGCTGTGCAGACATCAAGCGTTGCGGTTGTGGGCACGCATCGCGCGCTGCTTTTCGCGGTCCCAGTCGCGTTCCTTGGCGGTGTCGCGCTTGTCGTGATTCTGCTTGCCCTTGGCCAGCGCGATCTCGATCTTGATCTTGTTCTTGCTCCAGTACATCGCGGTGGGCACCAGCGTGTAGCCTTCGCGCTCGACCCGCCCGATCAGTTTGTCGATCTCGCGACGGTGCAGCAGCAGCTTGCGCTGGCGGCGGTCTTCCGGAACGGTGTGGGTGGAGGCCTGGATCAACGGGGTGATCTGCGCGCCGATCAGGAAGATCTCGCCATCGCGCACGTAGGCGTAGGCGTCGGTCATGTTGCCGCGGCCGGCGCGGATCGCCTTGACCTCCCAGCCCTGTAGCACCAAGCCGGCTTCGACCCGTTCTTCCAGGTGGTATTCGTGGCGCGCGCGCTTGTTCAACGAGATGGTTTTGTCGGCCGTCCCGTTCTTTGCTTTATCCTTGCTTTGTTTCGTGCTCATTTCCGTATTGTCTCCGATTCGGGGGCTTCCCGAACACTTTCTGTATCTGTATCGCCATGACAACCATTCGTCGCAGCGCGCTGGTCGAACACTCCGCCGAGCGCATGTTCAATCTGGTCAACGATGTCGCCGCCTATCCTGGCCGGTTCCGCTGGTGTGACAAGGCGGAAATCCTGGAGCAGGGCGAGGAGCGGCTGGTTGCCCGGCTGGATCTGGGGCTGGGTTCGTTCCGGACCTGGTTCATGACCGAAAACACGCTGCAGCGCCCGCACAGCATCGATATGAAGCTGCGCGAAGGCCCGTTCAAGCGCCTGCACGGCCGCTGGGAGTTTCATTCCCTGTCCGAAAGTGCCTGCAAGGTCACCTTGGAGCTGGAGTTCGAACCGACCTCGCGGCTGCTGGGGCCGGCTTTGGCGCTGGGCTTCCAGGGTTTGGCCGATCGTATGGTCAACGACTTCGTGCGTGTGGCCGATCAGGAAACCTGAGCGATGCGTGTAGAGGTGGTGCTGGCTTGGCCGGACCGTTACCAGCAGCGGCAACTGGAGCTGCCTGAGGGCTGCACGGTCGCCGATGCGGTGACCGAGGCTGCGCTGGATGGCGCTGCCGAGGTGGTGGCAATGGCGGTGCACGGCGTGCTGGCGCGCCCGCAGCAGCTGTTGCAGGACGGTGACCGGGTGGAGCTGCTGCGTCCGTTGCTGGCCGACCCCAAAGAAAATCGCCGCCGGCGAGCGCGCGGCGGCGATTGATCTTGCGGCGGGTGCGCTGGATCAGCGGCCCTTTTTCTTGTCCTTGGCCAGGTTGCGGCCGAACTGGCGCACGCTGTTGCGCGCCAGGTCGCCGTCCTGGGTCGGGAAGTAGTCGCCTTCCCAGCGGGTGACCTGGTCGTTGTCGAAGAACACGACGAAGTTTTTCACCTCGGTCTTGCCCAGACGGTTCACGCGCTGGCTGGCGGTGTAGTCCCAGCGCTGGGCATGGAACGGGTCAGCGATGGACGGCGTGCCCAGCAGCGCGTTGACCTGCTGCTTGCTTTGGCCGACCTGCAACTGCGCCACGGACTGTTCACGGATCAGGTTGCCCTGATAGATGGGCTGCTTGTAGATGATGCCGCAGCCAGTAGTGGACAGGGCGACAACGGCGATCAACAGGAGGTTGCGCATTAGGTAGGGCAGTTGAGGAAATCAGGTCGATGATACACTCCCCGGCACCCAGCGCGATCTGACCGGAGATAACTGGCGTTAAACCGCCAATGAACACGATGGCTATGGAATCCAATGACCTGCGCAAAGTCGGCCTGAAGGTTACGCATCCGCGGATGCGCATCCTTGCCCTGCTTGAACAGAACACCCCCCATAAACACCACCTCACCGCCGAGGACATCTATCGCCAGCTGCTTGATTGCGGCGATGAGATCGGGCTGGCCACGGTTTACCGTGTGCTGACCCAGTTCGAAGCGGCAGGCCTGGTGCTCAAGCACAACTTTGAAGGCGGCCAGGCTGTTTACGAGCTGGACCGTGGTGGCCACCACGACCATATGGTCGACGTGGACACTGGCAAGATCATCGAGTTCGAAAGCCCTGAAATCGAGGAGCTGCAGCGGAAAATCGCGGCAGAGCACGGTTTCGAGCTGGAAGAGCACTCGTTGGTGTTGTACGTGCGTAAAAAGCGCAAGTAAGGCTTTGGCGGCGCGGCCCTTGGGCTGTTGCTGTTGAATTGAAAACACCGGCCAATGGCCGGTGTTTTTGTTTGTGCGGTTGCTTCTGCTCCCTCCCTTTCGCGCAGCGAAGGGGAGGGGTGGGGAGGGGTGTTTTTGGAGCGGAACCTACAGAGCCAAGAGCTGCCCTCACCCCAACCCCTCTCCCGCGGGCGGGAGAGGGGCTTTAGAACCGCAGCCACAGCCACAGCCACAGCCACAGCCAAAGCCAAAGCCAAAGCCAAAGCCAAAGCCAAAGCCAAAGCCTCCCGGCGTCAGGCTTCCGTGAGCAGCTTTCGCGCCGCAGCCCGCGCTTCCTTGCTGACCTCAGCACCGCCCAGCATCCGCGCCAGCTCTTCCTCGCGGCCCTTGGCATCCAGCAGCTCAACCGCGCTCTGGGTCATGCCTTCCACCGGCGCCTTGCTCACCCGGTAGTGGGAGTGGCCCTTGGAGGCGACCTGTGGCAGATGGGTCACGCACAGCACCTGGCGGCGTTCGCCCAGGGCGCGCAGCTTCTTGCCGACGATATCGGCAATCGCGCCGCCAATACCGGAGTCCACTTCGTCGAAAACCATGGTCGGCACGGCATCCAAGCCCAGTGCGGCGACTTCGATGGCGAGGGAAATGCGCGACAACTCACCGCCCGAGGCCACCTTGCGCAGGGCGCGGGCCGGCTGGCCGGCGTTGGCGGCGACCAGGAATTCAACCCGTTCGGCGCCATTCGGGTCCGGACGCAGCTGCGCTTGCGGCTCCAGTTCGATCTGGAACTGGCCACCGCCCATGCCCAGCTCGCCGATCAGTGTGGTGGTGGTGTCCGAGAGCGAGGCGGCAGCAGCTTGGCGGCTGCTGGAAAGCGTCGCAGCCACGGCTTGCCAGCGGGCGGCGGCCTTGTCGATCTCGCCGGCCAGTTTGGCCAGGCGTTCGTCGGCGCCGCGCAGCTGCTCCAGCTCGGTTTCGAGGCGGTCGCGGGTGGTAGCGAGCTCTTCCATCGGCACGCGGTGCTTGCGGGCCAGGTCGTGCAGGCGGCTCAGCCGGCGCTCGATGTCTTCGAAGGCTTCCGGGTCGCTGTCCAAGTCGTCCTGTACCCGATCCAGCTGGGCAAGCGCTTCGTGCAACTGGATCCCGGCGGCATCCAGCATCGCGTCGACTTCGCCCAAGCGGGCGTCATGCTGGCTGACCCGGCCCAATTCGTGGCGCACCTGCTGCAACAGCGAGAGCAGGGAAGGATCGTCCTCGTCGCCATTGAGCAGGCCGCTGGCGCGCTGGCAGGCTTCGATCAGGGCGGTGGAATGGGCTTGGCGGCGGTGGCTGGCGCCCAGTGCGACGATTGCCGCTGGCTCCAGATCTTCGCGCTGCAGCTCGCCGAGCTGGTGCTCGAGAAAGCCGATTCGGTCGGACACGTCGCCTTGCTGGGACAGGGCGTCGCGCTCGTCCAGCAGCGCCTGCCATTGTGCGGCGGCGCTGCGCACGGCGCCGCGTTCGGCCTCATTGCGGGCGAAGGCATCGAGCAGGGCTAGCTGACTGGGCCGCGACAGCAGCGCCTGCTGGTCGTGCTGGCCGTGGATTTCGACCAGGAAGCCGGCCAATTCCGACAGTTGCGATACCGGGACCGGACGGCCGTTGATGAAGGCGCGGGAGCCGCCGTCGGCGCGGATCACCCGGCGCAGCTGGCATTGTTCCTCGTCGTCGAGCTCGTTGTCGCGCAGCCAGCTGCGCGCCGGGGCGTCGTCGTCCAGGCTGAATTCGGCCGACAGCTCGGCGCGGCTTGCGCCGTGGCGGACCACGCCGGAGTCGGCGCGCAGGCCGGACAGAAAGCCTAAAGCGTCCACCATCAATGACTTGCCGGCGCCGGTCTCACCGGAAACGACAGTCATGCCTGGGCCGAACTCGAGTTCGGTGGCGCGGACAACGGCAAAATCCTTGATCGATAGATGTCTGAGCATGGCTGGCAGGTCTAGGGGCCGCGCAAAGCTAGCATGCGGGCCGGGCAGGTCAATGTAGGACAGGCGATGGCCGGCCCAGATTAGGAACAATGCGTCTCATGGAGTGAGCCGGAGCCTTGAAACTTTCGGTACAGGCCCACATACGGGTCGGGGTAGGCGGCAGAACATCCGCCAAGGAACCGAAAATGAACCAAGAGCACACTGAATTCGACCCCGAGAACGCCGCCATGGGCGGTGACGACGCGCACCACGACCAGATCGAGGCGCTGCGCGCTGAGCTGGAGCAGGTCAAGGCCGAATCGCTGCGCGAACGCGCCGATCTGGAAAACCAGCGCAAGCGTGTGGCCCGCGACATCGACCAGGCCCGCAAGTTCGCCAACGAGAAGCTGCTTGGCGCATTGCTGCCGGTGTTCGACAGCCTCGATGCAGGCTTGGCTGCCGCTGGCGGCGAGCCCAATCCGTTGCGCGAAGGTATGGAGCTGACCTACAAGCAGCTGCTCAAAGTAGCCGCTGACAACGGTCTGGTCCTGCTGGACCCGGCCGGCCAGGCCTTCAATCCGGAGCATCACCAGGCCATCAGCCAGGTGCCGGCACCGGCAGGCGTGGCCCCGGGCGCGGTAGTGACCGTGTTCCAGAAAGGCTACCTGCTCAACGAGCGCCTGCTGCGGCCGGCGCTGGTTGTGGTGGCCCAGGCCGACTGATCGGCCGCGCTGGCTGGCCGCTGCCTAAATCAGGCGCGGCCGCCGGCAAACAGTGTTCCGGGGATGACTTGAATGTCATCAGGTCCTTCCCCATATCCCATTCATCCCCGGCGGCTGCCGGCAAACGAATACTCAGGAGTCCCCCATGGGCAAGATCATTGGTATCGACCTCGGCACCACCAACTCGTGCGTGGCGATCATGGACGGCGGCAAGGCCCGCGTCATTGAAAACTCGGAAGGCGATCGCACCACGCCCTCCATCGTCGCCTACACCAAGGACGGCGAAGTACTGGTGGGTGCCTCGGCCAAGCGTCAGGCCGTCACCAACCCGAAGAACACCTTCTACGCGGTGAAGCGCCTTATCGGCCGCAAGTTCACCGACGCCGAAGTGCAGAAGGACATCGCCCACGTGCCGTACGGCATCCTGGCGCATGACAACGGCGACGCATGGGTACAGACCAGCGATGCCAAGAAGATGGCACCGCAGGAAATCTCTGCCCGCGTGCTGGAAAAGATGAAGAAGACCGCCGAAGACTTCCTCGGTGAAAAGGTCACCGAAGCGGTCATCACCGTGCCGGCTTACTTCAACGACAGCCAGCGCCAGGCCACCAAGGACGCAGGCCGCATTGCCGGTCTGGACGTCAAGCGCATCATCAACGAGCCGACCGCGGCTGCCCTGGCCTATGGCCTGGACAAGGGTGACAACAAGGACCGCAAGATCGTTGTGTACGATCTGGGCGGCGGCACCTTCGACGTGTCGATCATCGAGATCGCCAACGTCGACGGCGAGAAGCAGTTCGAAGTGCTGGCCACCAACGGTGACACCTTCCTCGGCGGCGAAGATTTCGACAACCGCGTCATCGAGTACCTGGTTGAAGAGTTCCAGAAGGACCAGGGCATCGACCTGCGCAAGGATCCGTTGGCTCTGCAGCGCCTGAAGGACGCCGCTGAGCGCGCCAAGATCGAGCTGTCGACCGCGCAGCAGACCGAAGTGAACCTGCCGTACGTCACTGCAGACGCTTCTGGTCCGAAGCACCTGAACATCAAGCTGACCCGCGCCAAGCTGGAAAGCCTGGTCGAAGAGCTGATCAAGAAGTCGATCGAGCCGTGCCGCGTTGCGTTGAATGACGCCGGCCTGCGTTCGAGCGACATCAGCGAAGTGATCCTGGTCGGTGGCCAGACCCGCATGCCGAAGGTGCAGCAGGCCGTGACCGAGTTCTTCGGCAAGGAACCGCGCAAGGACGTCAACCCGGACGAAGCCGTGGCACTGGGTGCTGCGATCCAGGGCGGCGTGCTCGGCGGCGACGTCAAGGACGTGCTGCTGCTGGACGTGACCCCGCTGTCGCTGGGTATCGAGACCATGGGTGGCGTGTTCACCAAGATCATCGAGAAGAACACCACCATCCCGACCAAGGCCTCGCAGACCTTCTCGACCGCTGAGGACAACCAGTCGGCCGTGACCGTGCACGTGCTGCAGGGTGAGCGCGAGCAGGCCCGTTACAACAAGTCGCTGGCCAAGTTCGACCTGTCCGGCATCGAGCCGGCACCGCGTGGCATGCCGCAGGTTGAGGTGTCCTTCGACATCGACGCCAACGGCATCCTGCATGTGTCGGCCAAGGACAAGAAGACCAACAAGGAACAGAAGGTCGAGATCAAGGCCGGTTCGGGCCTGTCCGAGGAAGAGATCGCACGCATGGTCGCCGACGCGGAAGCCAACCGTGAAGAAGACAAGAAGTTCCAGGAGCTGGTGCAGACCCGCAACCAGGCTGACGGTCTGATCCACGCCACCCGCAGTGCCATCACCGAGCATGGCAGCAAGGTTGGCGGCGACGTGATCGGCAAGGTTGAAGCCGCACTGGCCGATCTGGAAACCGCAATGAAGGGCGACGACAAGGCGCAGATCGAAGCCAAGTCGAAGTCGCTGGAAGAAGCCGGTCAGGCGCTGTTTGCCGCCGCTTCTGCCGGTGAGCAGGGCCCGGCTGCGGGTGCCGATGCTGGCGCCCAGTCCAATGACGACGTAGTGGACGCTGAGTTCACCGAAGTCAAAGACGACAAGAAGTAAGCAAGGCCGGAGTTGTGCCTGGGGATTCGGGGTCCGGAACTGACGTTCCGGCTTCCGGATCCCCTTCCGGTATCTGCAATACCAGGCTTTCCGTCCCTGATTTTCAACCCCGATTCCAGAACCTCATGTGCCGATGAAACGCGATTATTACGAAGTACTGGGCGTAGCCCGCACCGCAACCGATGAAGAGCTGAAGAAGGCCTATCGCCGTTGCGCGATGAAGCACCACCCGGACCGCAACCCGGGCGATGCTGCCGCTGAATCCGCCTTCAAGGAGTGCAAGGAGGCGTACGAAACCCTGTCCGACGGCAATAAGCGGCGCATGTACGACGCCCACGGCCACGCTGCGTTTGAACACGGCATGGGCGGTGGTGGCGGTCCGGGCGGTCCGGACATGAACGATATTTTCGGCGACATCTTCGGCAATATCTTTGGCGGAGGTGGCGGCGGTCCGCGTCAGCCGCGTCGCGGTGCCGACATCGGCTACGTGATGGAGCTGGACCTGGAGGAAGCGGTAGCTGGCGTTGAACGCCGCATCGAGATTCCGACCCTGGCCGAGTGCGGTGATTGCGACGGCAGCGGCTCGGAAGACCGCAAGGTAGAGACCTGTAATGTCTGTGGTGGTCGCGGTCAGGTACGCGTGCAGCGCGGCATCTTCGCCATGCAGCAGGCCTGCCATAACTGTGATGGTCGCGGTCAGATCATCAGCAAGCCGTGCAAGACCTGCCACGGCAACGGTCGCATCGAAGAAGACAAGGTGTTGTCGGTGAAAGTGCCGGCAGGCGTGGACACTGGCGACCGCATCCGCCTGCAGGGCGAAGGCGAAGCCGGTCCGGCCGGTGCACCGGCCGGAGACCTGTACGTGGAAGTGCGTGTGCGCGAGCATGCGATCTTCACCCGCGATGGCGATGACCTGCATTGCGAAGTGCCGGTGCGTATCTCGCAGGCAGCGCTGGGCGATGCAATCCGTGTCGCAACCCTGGGCGGCGAAGCGGAAATCCGCATCCCGGCCGAGACCCAGACCGGCAAGCTGTTCCGCCTGCGTGGCAAGGGCGTCAAGTCGGTGCGCAGCCGTACCGAAGGCGACCTGTACTGCCGTGTCGTGGTGGAAACCCCGGTCAACCTGACGGCCGAGCAGCGCAAGTTGCTGGAGCAGTTCGAAGCTACCTTCAGCGGCGAAGAAGCGCGCAAGCATTCGCCGAAGTCGGCAACCTTCATCGACGGCGTGAAGGGCTTCTGGGAACGCATGAAGTCCTAAAGCATCACCTGTAGTGCCGAGCCATGCTCGGCAATGGCCTTACCGGGAAAATGTCACCTGTAGTGCCGAGCCATGCTCGGCATTGGCCTTACCGGTAACGCCCTGCCTACATGGATCGCTTGTAAGGCCCCTGCCGAGCATGACTCGGCACTACATGAATCAAAGCCGCAGCTTGCTGCGGCTTTGATTCGTTATGCCATCTTCCATTGGTTGCGCGCGCAAGCGTATGCAGTCGCGCCTTGTCCTGCGGACGTAGAATAGGGCGATGAACGAAGTCGACCATAGCCATCTCGTGCACGGTCGTCGGCAACGCCCGGATGGGCCGTCGCCGGTGGACGTGATTTCCGTGCAATCCCAGCTGGTCTACGGTCATGCCGGCAATAGCGCGGCGGTGCCGCCGTTGCGTGCCTTGGGCCTGCGCGTCGCCGAAATTCCCACCACGCTGCTGAGCAACGCGCCGTTCTACGAGACCCTGCGTGGCCGCGTGCTGCCTGCCGATTGGTTCGCTGAGCTGCTGTTGGGCGCAACCGAGCGTGGTCTGCCGCAGCGTGCCGGGGCCTTGGTTTCCGGTTACTTCGGTAGCGTGGCCAACGGCGCCGCGTTTGCCGATTGGCTGGACGACGTGCTGCCGCAATCGCCGCAGCTGCGTTACTGCCTGGACCCGGTGATCGGCGATACCCACACCGGCCCTTACGTGGAGCCGGGGCTGGAAAAGATCTTCATCGAACGTCTGCTGCCACATGCCTGGTTGGTCACGCCCAACGCCTTCGAGCTGGGCCGCTTGACCGGCATGCCTGCCTTGGAACAGGACGACGCCATCGCCGCTTCGCGCAAGTTGTTGGAGCGCGGGCCGGAATGGGTGATCGCACATTCGGTATCTGGCGATCCGGGCGAGCTGGTGACCTTGGCAATTGGCCGCGAACAGATCTGGCGCTGGACCTCACCGCATCTGCCGGTGGATGTGGCTGGTACCGGTGACGTGTTGATGTCGCTGCTGGTCGCCTTCCTGCTCAAGGGCCATAGCTTTGAAGACGGTGTGAGCCGCGCCATCGCCGGCGTGCATGCCGCGCTGGAAGCGACCTTGGCCACCGGTGTGGAAGAGTTCGACGTACTGGCGGCTGCACCGGCCGCGCTGGGTACGCCGTACCGTTTCCGCGCCGAGCGTTTGGCGTGAGTTTGCGTCCGGTCATCGGCATCGTCGGTAGCGGCGGTGCCTTTGGACGTTGGCTGCGTGGTTTCTTCGAATCACGTATGGGTTTGCAGGTGATCGGTCACGATCCCGTTGACGCGGACTCGCAGACGCCGGAGCAGTTGCTGGAACAGGCCGACGTGCTGCTGTTCTCTGCGCCGATCCGACATACGCCTGCGTTGATCCGTGACTACGTCCGGCAATCGGCCGGGCGTGAGCGCGGCAAGCTGTGGCTGGACGTCACCTCGATCAAGGCCGAGCCGGTCGCGGCGATGCTGGAATCACAGGCATCGGTCGCCGGCCTGCATCCGATGACTGCGCCGCCCAAGGCGCCGACCTTGAAGGGCAGGGTGATGGTGGTCTGCGAAGCGCGGTTGGATGCGCGCTGGCAGGTATGGCTGGATGAGCTGTGCATCGCCCTGCAGGCCGAATGCGTGCGCGGCACTGCCGAGCATCACGATCGGGTAATGGCGCTGGTGCAGGCGATGGTGCATGCCACCCACCTGGCCCAGGCCGGCGTGCTGCGGGAGTACGCGCCGATGCTGGGCTCGCTGAGCGAATTGATGCCGTATCGCTCGGCCGCATTTGAACTGGATGCGGCGGTGATCTCACGGATCCTGTCGTTGAATCCGGCCATCTACGAAGACATCCAGTTCGGTAATCCGCATGCCGGTGAAGTGCTGGACCACCTGTTGCAGCAGTTGCAGCAGCTGCGTGGGCTGGTGGGGCAGGGCGACGACGCTGCGCGTGCGGTGTTCCGCACGCAATACCTGGCTGAGAACAAGGCGGCGGTGGACGAGCAGACCCTGCGCGATGGCAACTACAGCTTCGAGCGGGTCGGTTATCTGCTGGCGGATCTGACCGACCAGAGCGCGATGAGCGTACATCTGCCGGAGGACCGCGCCGGTTCCTTGCGCGAGCTGCTGCATGTGTTCGAGCGGCACGGCATCAGCCTGGCTTCGATTCATTCATCGCGGACACCTGTTGGTGAAGTGCATTTCCGGATGGGGTTTGTGCAGACTTATGAACCTGAAGTGATTTCAGCCGCCAGCGACGAGATCAACAGTAGCGGCATAGGTCGTGTGCTGGAGCGATAAGTCTGCAGCGTTTGTGGGAGCGGTGTGAGCCGCGAAGCCACATCACCAGCCGAAGCCGATAGCGCATTGCAGTTGCCGAGATGCCCTCCGCGGCCGAGATCACCAGCTTCGCGGCTTACGCCGCTCCCACAAAATCCCCGCCACTTGTAGGGGCGGCGTCAGCCGCGAAGCCACATCACTGGCCGAAGCCGATAGCGCATTGCAGTTGCCGAGATGCCCTTCCCGGCCGAGATCATCAGCTTCGCGGCTTACGCCGCTCCCACAAAAAAGCCAAGGCAGCCAAAGCACCCCTCCCCAACCCTCCCCCTTTGCTACGCAAAAGGGAGGGGGTCAACTCTATCTGCGTCTCACCCGCTGCGACTTAATCCACAGCGGCGTGTGTGCAAGCATGTGGATAATCGCTTGCATCCCTTGGGGCACAAGGCTGTCAAGATGGTTGGTGAAAAATTGATCAGTCGCAGGCCGGATCGGCAAAGCGTATTCAGAATTACCCGGCCAGCCCCCAGCGGGGTCTTCCTGATGCGCGCCGGCAATGATCACGGCGCGCTGCAGAAGCAGGGAATCAGGCCCGGTAAGGCTGGTTCATCGACAGGCTGACTTCGCCATCGGCACTGAACAGGTTGCTGCCACGACGAAGCAGCGGCCGGCCGTCGGCAAGTTCATAACGCGGCGGACGGTTGGTGTTGGCTTGGGTGCTGCTCGGCTCATCAAGAAACTCGATGACGATGCAGCTTTCGCCATCGCGGGTGGTTGCAGGAAATTGTCGGAACGCCATAGCTCGCCTCCAATGCTGGGAAGGTGGCCGCAGTGCATCAGTGCGACCGCCGTGTGAGCTTGCCGCCGGCGTTGTTAGCAATGCGTTACCGCAGTGTTCTCAATCTATGAATTGCAGCCGCGCCAGCTCGGCATACAAGCCGTCCTGTGCCAAAAGTTCAGCATGCGTGCCCTGCGCGACGATCCGGCCATGATCCATCACCACGATGCGGTCGGCCTTGAGCACGGTTGCCAGGCGATGCGCGATGACCAGGGTCGTGCGCCCAGCCATCAGCCGTTCCAGTGCCTGCTGCACGGCGCGTTCGCTCTGTGCGTCCAGCGCGCTGGTGGCTTCGTCCAGCAGCAATACCGGCGCGTCCTTGAGCAGGGCGCGAGCGATCGCCACGCGCTGCTGCTGGCCACCAGACAGGCGCGCACCGCGCTCGCCAAGGTCGCTGGCATAGCCTTCCGGCAATTGCATCAGGAAGTCGTCAGCCTCGGCCGAGCGGGCGGCGGCGCGAACTTCCTCGTCGCTGGCTTCGAGCCGGCCATAGCGGATGTTGTCGGCGGCGCTGGCTGCGAACAGGGCAGGTTGCTGCGGCACCAGTGCGATGCTTTGGCGCAGTTGTGCCGGGTCCAGTTCGCGCAGATCGATGCCGTCCAGACGCAGGCTGCCACTGTCCGGGTCATGGAAACGCAGCAGCAGCGAAAGCACTGTGCTTTTGCCGGCACCTGAGGGGCCGACCAAAGCTACGGTTTCGCCCGGCGCCACGGTCAGGCTGAAATCGTCCAGTGCCGGGTGATCAGGGCGTTGCGGGTAATGGAACGACACATGCTCGAAACGGATTTCGCCGCGGACCGGTGAGGGCAGCGGCTGTGGCTGTGCGGGTGCGGTGATCTGCGGGCTCTCGGCCAGCAGTTCACCAATGCGGCCCATGCCGCCAGAGGCGCGCTGCAGCTCATTCCACACTTCGGCCAAGGCACCGACCGAACCGCCGCCGATCAAGGCGTACAGCACGAACTGGCCCAGCGTACCGGCAGTCATGCGGCCGTCGACCACGTCATGCGCGCCCGACCACAGCACCGCAACGATTGCGCCGAACACCAGCACGATGGCGATGGCGGTGACAAAAGACTGTGTGCGGATGCGGCGCTTTGCGGTGGCCACGGAGATGTCCAGCGCGGCCTCGAAGCGGCCACGTTCGTACGGCTCGCGGGCATGTGCCTGCACGGTGCGTACCGCGCCCAGTGTTTCCGAGGCCAGGGCATTGGCGTCGGCGACGCGGTCCTGGCTGGCGCGGGAGATCTTCTGCAGCTTGCGTGCGCCCAGCACGATCGGCAGCACCGCCAACGGAATGCCGATCAGCGAGTACACCGCCAGGTGCGGACTGGTGACGAACAGCATCACCATCGCGCCGACCACGGTGACACTGCTGCGCAGTGCCACCGACATGGTTGAACCGATCACGCTGCGCAGCAGTTCACTGTCGGCGGTCAGTCGCGACACCAGCTCGCCGCTGCGGGTACGGTCGTGGAAGCCAGCGTCCAGGCCGATCAGGTGTGCATAGAGTTTGCCTCGCAGGTCGGCGACGACTTTCTCACCCAGCAAAGACACAAAGAAGAAGCGCGCGGCTGTCGCCAATGCCAGCACTACGGCAACGATGAAAAGCAGCATGAAGGCGCGGTTGATCTCGCCGCCCCCGGAGAAACCATGGTCGATCATCTGCTTGACCGCCATCGGCAGGCTCAAGGTCGCCGTCGACGACACCGCCAAGGCCACCAGCCAAGCGGTGAACAGGCCGGCGTGGCGGCGCACGAACGGCCACAGGGTTTTCAGGCTGCCGAGTTTCTGCAGCTTGCGCTGTGGCGGGGTGGAAGGGGCTTCAGTCATGGTCGACGGGTTCGCTCAGGCGTAGGCGGTCGCGGGTGGCGTCGCGCAGGCGTAGTGCCAGCGCATCGATCTGATCTGCCGGCAGGCGCACATGCAGGCGCAGGCCTTCGGGCAGGAATTGTTCTTCAAGCTTTTCAGCACCGGTGGCACCGAGCAGGGTATGCACGATACCCATGTCCTCAAAGCCGCATTGCAGGATGCGCTCGGTCATCGGCACCAATGGGCTGCGCTGGGCCAGCCGCAGGCATTCGGCGGCGGTGCCGCCGTAGGCCCGGACCAGACCGCCTGCACCAAGTTTTATGCCGCCGTACCAGCGTGTAACCACGACAGCGATGCGGTCGTAACCCTGGCCATCAATTGCCGCCAGAATCGGGCGCCCGGCGGTGCCTGCCGGCTCACCATCGTCGCTGGAGCGGTAGTCATTGCCATGCCGGTAAGCCCAGCAGTTGTGGGTGGCATCAACATCCGAGACCGACTGGATGAAGGTCAGCGCCGCCGCGGCATCACTGATCGGCGCCGCCTGCGCGAGGAAGCGGCTGTGTTTGATCTCCAGTTCGTGGCTGGCGGGTGCGGCGAGAGTGTCGAGCATTGCCGTCATTCTAGTGGCAGCGCTGCAAAGCGGTAGCAGATGCAGCTCAATCCTTGAGCAGCGGCCGCAGATCGCGTGGAATGCGCGCTTCCGGGTAGTCGTGGGCAAAGCGCCGCAGGCTGGCCTTCGCACCTTCCAGATCACCGGCTTCGTGGCGTTCGCGGATGCGCTTGATCCATTGGTGGCGTGACAGCGTGGCGTCGGCCTCGATGTCCGGAGTGCTGTCGGCGGCGATGGCTTCGGCACGCTGGCGGCGCGCCTCGGCGGCCTTGCTGACGGTCTTGGCGCCGGCATGGGGAATCGGTGTGGCGCCAGAAAACGCAGGGCGCTGTGACGCTGAAAGCGCTGGCGCGGCTTCGCTGCGATAGAGGTCAGCCTGCGCGCCAGCGGTGCTGATGGTCTGCTCGGCTTGAACCGGGGCAGCCATCGGTGCCGGCGCCATCATCGGCATTGGCGGAGCGGGAGGTGCGGGCGGTGCCGGGGGTGTGGCCGGCGCGGTGGAGAAGGCGCGTGGTGATTGCCCTGCGTTGCGGGTACTGGGTTTTTCGATGACGTTCGTCTCGTCGTTGCGCGCAACATTTGCCTGAGGAGCTTGCGGCGCATCGGCACGACGTTCCTTCGCGCTTGCCACGGATTGGGCTTGCGGTGCTGCGGGTGCCGAGGCAGCGGCAGCATCCTCGGCTGACTGGTTCGGCATTGGCGCAGCAGCCGGAACAGCAGCTACCTCTGCGGCTGCCATATCGGCAGCAGGCGCGGTCACTTCGGCGTGCTGCATTGCTGGCTGAGGCGGCAGCGGGCGCAGCTGCCAGGCCAGACCAACCACCAGCACCAGTGACGCTGCCACAGCGAATGAAGACACCAGTCCGCGGCGGCGTCCCCAACCACGGTTACGCGATGCCGGGGGCAGGTTGGCTGTGGGCGCTTCGCGATGCGCAGCCCGTGTCTCTGATTGGGGTTGAGCCGGGGCCTGCGGCTTGCCCTTGGCCATGGCCAGGATCCGGGCGTCCAGCTGCGCGCTGGGTCCTGCGACATCAGCGCCCGGCCGGCCTAGTAGTCGGGCCAGCTCACGCTCTTCGGGAGTCAGCATGTCTGAGATGTTCATTCGCTCAACCTCGCGCGCAGCTTGTCCATCGCATAGCGCAGCCGCGACTTGACGGTTTCCCGGCCTACGCCGGTGATCTGCCCGATCTCCTCCAGGCTGAGTTCCTGTTCCAGTCGCAGGATCACGACTTCCTGTTGCTCCGGCGGCAACTCGGCCAGGGCCTGGCGCAGTTGCAGGCGCTGAGCTTGTTCGTCTGCCAATAGTTCCGGCGTGCAGTTGTCGGCCAGACGCGCGGTGCGCTCGTCGGCGTCTTCTGGTGCTGAAGGACGATGGCGGGCGGCCCGCCAATGGTCGTTGAGGCGGTTGTGGGCGATACGGAACAGCCAGGTGGCGAACGCCGCATCGGGCTTCCAGCCAGCGCGGGCATTGATCATCTTCTGCCAGACGTCCTGAAACAGCTCCTCGGCCAAAGGCCGGTCGCGTAGCTGGCCCAGTAGATAGTGGAACAGCCGCGCGCGATGCCGGGCGTAGAGCTCGGAGAACGCATCGCTGTCACCGTCGGCATAGGCCAACATCAGCACTTCATCGGTAGGGGTTTGGACAGCGGTATCCACCTCCCAAGCGTAGTGGCTGGCTTGGGTTCTGCCTAGCTCCACAGGAGGTATCGGCAACGCGCATTCATAATCGTGAACCGGAATCTTTTTCTGCGACGCACTGCTCTTGACCGCTGCGAAAGGTATGCTGCAGGTTCAGGGGGGAGTTCCGGGATGCCGGGACCCAGAGAGAACGGATACATGTCGTATAGCGAGCTTGACGCAAGGGTCGAAGCCCAGCGCGCCGATACATTTTCGCCGGTCACCAAAGTGGTAGCGACATTGCAGAGCTTGTTGCCTCCCGGCAGCACGGTTGCGCTGGCGTGGCGCGATGGTTTGCTGGGCAAGGGTAGCTGTAGTTTCCCGGAATCAGCCGATGGTCTGTGCCGGATGGCGCGTGACTGCCTTGCAGGCAACACCAGAGATCTTCCAGGCTCCGTCCATCTGCTGGAATGGAGTCACGACAGCGACGCGGATTACGTGCTGCTGATCGATCCCGAGGATGCATTGCCGGTTGCACGCCGCGAAGCATGGCAGGGCACGGCGCGGGTGCTGATCTGCTCGGCCATGGAACTGATGCGCCAGCGCATCCAGATAGAAGAACTGCAGCGCTCCAAACAGCTGCAGAAGGCCCTGTTCGAAATTGCCGATCTGGCCGGCGCCGATCTGGCGATGACCGAGATGATGGCGCATTTCCATCGCATCCTCGGTTCGTTGATGTACGCCGAGAACTGCTACATCGTTGAGTGCGATGAGAATCAGCAGAGCCTGGAATTCCTGTATTTCGTTGATACCCACGACAGCTATCTGCCTGACCCCGGGCGTCGCTATCGTTACGAGGAAATGCCGGCAAGTTTGACCTTCGCGGTGCTGCGCAATGGTCGGGCACTGAGCGGGCCGTCGCGTGAGCTGGCCAAGTATCTGGAGCAGCCGTACGAGGTGTCGGAAGGCGAGGAGAGTACCGACTGGCTGGGTGTGCCGATGTGGCGGGACAACCGGGTGTGCGGTGCGATCGTGGTGCAGAGTTATGTCGCCGATGCCTGTTATGGCGAGGAAGAGCTGGCGCTGCTGAACTTTGTCGCCAAGCACATTCTCACCGCGATGGATCGGCATCAGGCGCATGCGCAGCTGGAACAGCGGGTCTGGCAGCGCACCCAGGATCTGGAACACATCAACGATCACCTGCAGGGCGAGATCATCGAGCGGCGGCGCGCGGAACTGCTGCAGGCGGCGCTGTTCAACATCTCCGAGCTGGCGATGAGTGGCAAAGCCACTGGCGATTTCTATGCGCAGGTACACGAGATCATTGGCCGTCTGCTGGATGCCAGCAATTTCTACGTGGCGATGGTGACCGCGGATGCGACCGGTATCGAGTTCGTCTATTCAGTGGATCGCTTCAACCGCGAACGCGCAACCCGGATTTTCAGCGATGGCTTGACCGAGTACGCGTTGCAACGCCGCGAACCGGTGCTGCTGACACGCGTCGATATCGACACGTTGATCGCGGCTGGGACCTTGAAGGAGTTCGGCGCCAAGTCGCAGTGCTGGCTGGGCGTGCCCTTGTTCAGTGATGATGAAGTGGTGGGCGTCATCGCGGTGCAGAGCTACAACCCGGAGGTCGCGTTTACTGCCGATGATCAGCGCTTGTTGGTGTTTGTTGCCCGCGCAATCGGTAACAGCCTTGCCCGCCAGCGCGATCAACAGCGCTTGGTGCAAGCCCATGCCGACCTGGAGTTGCGGGTGACCGAGCGCACCCGTGAGCTGGGCGAGGTGAATCAGAAGCTGCTGGGACAAATCGGCGAACGCATGCGTGCCGAGCAGCGTTTGACCCACCTGGCCATGCATGACGTGCTTACCGGGCTACCCAATCGCCTGCACCTGCAGGATCGCTTGGAGCGTGCGATCGAGAACGCGGAGTTGGGTATCGCCCCGCATTTCGCCTTGCTGTTCCTCGATCTGGATCGCTTCAAGTGGGTCAACGACAGTATTGGTCATGCCGCTGGCGACCAGATGCTGGTCGAGGTTGCGCGGCGGCTGGTGGGGCTGGTGCGTGGCGAGGATGTGGTGGCGCGGCTGGGCGGCGATGAATTCGCTCTGCTTGTGCATTCCGATCGCGGCTCGAATGCAGCGATGGACCTGGGTCGGCGTCTGCTCAAGGCACTGGAGGCACCGATGTGGGTGGACGGACGCGAGCTGTTCCCGTCCGGTAGCATCGGCATCGCGGTATGGGACCCGCGCTATACCTCTGGCGCGGACCTGCTACGCGACGCGGACGCAGCGATGTACCGGGCCAAGCTCAAGGGCCAGGACCGCTGCGTGATGTTCGATGGCGCGATGCACGACGAGGCCATGCGCAGTCTGGAGCTGGAAGCGGATCTACGCCGCGCGATCAAGAAGCGCGATTTCCTACCGTATTACCAGCCCATCGTGTCCTTGCTTGATGGTCAGGTGGTCGGCCATGAGGCGCTGCTGCGCTGGCGACATGAGCGTCGCGGTGTACTGCTGCCGGGGGAGTTCTTGTCGCTCGGTGAAGAAAGCGGCTTGATCGAACAGGTGGATTGGCAGATCTACGAGCAGGTGATGCAGGACATGGCCGCTTCGGCTGTCGGCTACATTTCGGTGAACGTGTCGCCGCGGCATTTCCGTTCGGCTGAGTTTGCACCGCGTTTGCTGGGGATGCTGGACGCGGCGGGGGCCGACCCGGAGCGTCTGCGCGTGGAGATCACCGAGATGGCCTTGCTGGATGACGAGCCGCGCACCTTGCGCGCCTTGCACCAGCTGCGCGAGCGTGGCGTGGTGGTGCAGCTGGATGACTTCGGTACCGGCTATTCGGCGCTGTCCTATCTGCACCGCTTCCCGATCAGTGCGCTGAAGGTGGACCGCAGCTTTGTTGCCGGCCTGCACGATGAAGGCAGTAGCAGCACCCACACCCTGGTGCAGGGCGTGCTGTCACTTGCGCGCACGCTGGGCATCGAGACGATAGGCGAGGGCATCGAAAACGAGCGCCAACTGCAGACGCTCAAGGAGCTGGGCTGCAACTTCGGCCAGGGTTACCTGCTGGGTTACCCGGCCCCACGCGAACAGACCCTGCAGCGCGCATAAGCGCCGGCTTTTGTAGGAGCGGCGCTGGGTGGCCTCGGGCCATAAGCCGCGAAGCCGGCAATGTCTCCGCCGCGCATCGGCTGCAATTGCACGATGCATGTTGGCCGTTGCTGTTGCTTGCTTCAAAGGCCTGCGATCTGTGCAGGACACGAGCTTCGCGGCTGACGCCGCTTCCGCAACCGGTCGGTCGGGTTTTTGTGGGAGTGGCGTCAGCCGCGCAGCCGGAGTTGCTTCCGGCTGCGCATCGACTTGGATTGCACGATGCGCGTTGGTCGTTGCTAGCTTGGGGTACTGGCAAGCGGTGTTGGTACGAGCTTCGCGGCTCACGCCGCTGCTACAAAAGCGCGTTCGCGGCTCAACGCAGCGCGTTGCGCTTCTTCTCGTCGAACCACTTGTCGGCCTGGGCCGGCGAGTAGTTGCGCATCCACTCCAGCATCTGCGTCGCGTCGTCGCCGTACCACAGGTCTTCGCGCTGCTCCGGGTGCAGGAAGCGCTCGCTGACCATGGTGTCGATCATGCCGATCAGCGGCTGGTAGAAACCGTCGATATCGAGGAAGGCGCAGGGCTTGTGGCCGATGCCGAGCTGACGCCAGGTCAGCATCTCGAAGATCTCTTCGGCAGTGCCGAAGCCGCCGGGCAGGGCGACGAAGGCGTCGGACAGGTCGAACATGCGCGACTTGCGCTCATGCATGGAGCTGACGATTTCCAGCGAGGTCACGCCCTTGTGCGCGACTTCCATGTCCACCAGGTGCTGTGGGATCACGCCGGTGACTTCGCCACCCGCGGCCAGCACGCCATCGGCCACCGCGCCCATCAGGCCGGTACGGCCGCCACCATAGACCAGACGCAGGCCTTCGTTGGCGATGCGCGTGCCCAGTTCGGTGGCGCGTTCGACGTAGATGGGCTTGGCACCGGGGTTGGAGCCGCAATAGACGCAGATGGACTTCATGTGTTGTTCCTGATGGATGGGAAGAGGTGGTCGTTCTGCTGCCGATGAATGCGCATGCAGACCGGGGACTACAAAAGCAAGAAGGCTCCGCCTTGGCGGAGCCTTCAGGTCACAGGCCGGGGAGCTTAGTTGGCCTTGTGGATGGCGCGCTTGCTGACCGCCATCGCCGCGTCGTGTACTGCTTCGGACAGCGACGGGTGGGCGTGGCAGATGCGGGCCAGGTCATCGGACGAGCCGTTGAACTCCATGGTCAGCACACCTTCGTGCACCAGCTCGGAGACATTGGCACCGACCAGGTGCATACCAAGTACGCGGTCGGTTTCGGCGTGTGCCAGCACCTTGACGAAGCCAGCCGGCTCCACCATGGCAACAGCACGGCCGTTGGCGGCGAACGGGAAGCTGCCAGCCTTGTACGGGATGCCCTCGGCCTTGAGCTGGGCTTCGGTCTTGCCGACCCATGCCAGTTCCGGCTCGGTGTAGATGACCCACGGGATGGTGTCGAAGTTGACGTGGCCCGGCAGGCCAGCAATCAGCTCAGCCACGGCGACGCCTTCTTCAAAGCCCTTGTGGGCCAGCATCGGGCCGCGTACGCAGTCGCCCACTGCCCACACGCCGTCAACGCCGGTGTGGCAATGGTCGTCGACCACGATCTGGCCGCGCTCGTTGATCTGCACGCCGGTGCCATCGGCCAACAGGCCCTTGCTGGCAGCGCGACGGCCGACGGCCACCAGCAGCTTGTCGACGGTCAGGCTCTTCTCGCCTTCGGCATCGGTGTAGCTGACGATGACTTCTTCGCCCTTGATCTCGGTCTTGGAGACCTTGGCGTTGAGCAGGATGTTCAGGCCCTGCTTCTTGAATTCCTTGGCGGCAACCTTGGCGACTTCAGCATCGGCAGCGGCCAGGAATTCCGGCAGTGCTTCCAGGATGGTGACGTCCGAACCCAGGCGCTTCCACACGCTGCCCAGTTCCAGGCCGATCACACCGGCGCCGATCACGGCCAGGCGCTTGGGCACTTCGGTGAAGTCCAGCGCGCCGACGTTGTCGACGATGTGCTTGCCGTCAAACTTGGCGAACGGCAGTTCGATCGAATCCGAACCGGCGGCGATGATGACGTTGGTGCCCTTGAGCTCGACTTCCGAGCCGTCGTGCTGCTTGACCTTGACCACGTTGCCGGCCTGCAGCTGGCCGAAGCCGTAGTAGGTGGCAACCTTGTTGGCCTTGAACAACTGGGCGATGCCGCCGGTGAACTGCTTCACGATGGCGTCCTTGCGGCCGACCATCTTGTTCACGTCGATCTTGGCGTCGTTGAAGCTGATGCCGTGCTGATCGAAGATGTGGCCCATGTTCCAGTACTGGCGCGAGGAGTCCAGCAGCGCCTTGGACGGGATGCAGCCCACGCGCAGGCAGGTGCCACCCAGTGCCGGCTTGCCGTCCTTGCCCAGCGCTGCATCGATGCAGGCGGTCTTCAGGCCCAGCTGTGCGGCGCGGATGGCAGCGTGGTAGCCGGCCGGACCAGCACCGATGACGACGACGTCGAATTGTTCAGCCATTTGAGATTCCTTGTTGCCTGTCCCTTCTCCCGCCGGGAGAAGGTGGCGCGTAGCGCCGGATGAGGGTGCGGGTGAGGCTTGCCCTCACCCCAACCCCTCTCCCGCGAGCGGGAGAGGGGCTCAGAGCAATTACAGACCGAACAGCATGCGGCCCGGGTTTTCCAGCTGGTTCTTGATGTCCACCAGGAACTGCACCGAATCCTTGCCGTCGATGATGCGGTGGTCATAGGACATGGCCAGGTACATCATCGGGGCGATCACGACCTGGCCGTTCTCGGCGATCGGACGGTCCTTGATGGCGTGCATGCCGAGGATGGCGCTCTGCGGCGGGTTGACGATCGGGGTCGACATCAGCGAGCCGAAGGTACCGCCGTTGGTCACGGTGAAGGTGCCGCCCTGCAGTTCTTCCAGCGACAGCTTGCCGTCACGGGCCTTCTTGGCGTAGTCGGCGATGGCCTTCTCGATGTCGGCGAACGACATGCGCTCGACGTTGCGCAGCACCGGGGTCACCAGACCCTTCTCGGTCGACACGGCGATCGAGATGTCCGAGTAGCCGTGATAGATGATGTCGTCACCATCGATCGAGGCATTGACCAGCGGGAAGCGCTGCAGTGCGTTGGCGGCAGCCTTGACGAAGAAGCTCATGAAGCCGAGCTTGATGCCGTGGGCCTTGACGAACTCTTCCTGCAGTTCCTTGCGCGCAGCCGAAACCTTGGACAGGTTGACTTCGTTGAAGGTGGTCAGCATGGCGGTCGAGTTCTTCGACTGCATCAGACGCTCGGCAATGCGCTTGCGCATACGGGTCATCGGCACGCGTTCTTCCGGACGTGCACCGCCGGCCTTGCCGACGCCACCGTTGCGGGCGAAGTTGACGATGTCTTCCTTGGTCACGGCGCCATGACGGCCGGTGCCGGACACGTCAGCCGGGTTCACGCCTTCGGTGATGGCCGAGAAGCGGGCGCCCGGGGGCAGGCCGTCGGCAGCCGACTTGGCAGCCGGGGCCGGTGCAGCGGCAGCAGCCGGAGCGGCGGCGACCGGGGCAGCAGCCTTCGGTGCTTCAGCAGCAGCGGCCGGAGCGGCAGCGGCAACCGCGCCTTCCTCGATGATCGCCAGCAGCTGGCTCGAGGTGACGGTGTCGCCTTCCTGGAACTTGATTTCCTTCAGCACGCCATCAACCGGCGCCGGTACTTCCAACACGACCTTGTCGGTTTCCAGGTCGAGCAGGTTCTCATCACGCTTGACCGCATCACCAACCTTCTTGTGCCAGGTGGCGATGGTGGCGTCGGAGACGGATTCGGGCAGTACCGGTACTTTGACTTCGGTGGCCATTTGGCTGATTTCCTGGTTTCGTTATTCTTGTGGAAAAGGGGGCTTATTCGGCGTAGTTGTCGTCGATCTTGTTGACCAGCGCGTCGGCGAGCAGCTGTGCGAGTTCGCGCAGGTGATCGGACATGTGGCCAACAGCAGGCGACGGAGAACGCGGACGACCGGCATAGTGCAGTGCCTGGCCATCGGCCACGCATGCCTGCAGGTGGTGCTTGATCTGGTACCACGCACCCTGATTCATCGGCTCTTCCTGGCACCACACAACGTCGGTGGCCTTGCCGTACTTCTTCAGTTCGGCAGCCAGTGCAGTGCGCGGGAACGGATAGAGCTGTTCGACGCGCAGCAGTGCAACGTCATCCTGGCCACGCTTGGTCACGTCTTCCAGCAGGTCGTAGTAGACCTTGCCCGAGCAGACAACCACGCGCTTGACCTTCTTGACGTCCGCGGTGGCGTCGCCGATCAGGTGCTGGAACTCGCCATTGGCCATTTCGTCCAGGCTGGACACGGCCAGCTTGTGACGCAGCAGCGACTTGGGCGACATGACGACCAGCGGCTTGCGGGTAGCCATGCGCATCTGTCGACGAAGCATGTGGAATGCCTGCGCCGGGGTCGACGGCACGCAGACCAGCATGTTCTCCAGCGCACACAACTGCAGGAAGCGCTCAAGGCGCGCCGAGCTGTGTTCCGGGCCTTGCCCTTCATAACCGTGCGGCAGCAGCAGGGTCAAGCCGGAGATGCGGCCCCACTTTGCTTCGCCGGAGGCGATGAACTGATCGATCACCACCTGGGCGCCGTTGGCGAAGTCGCCGAACTGGCCTTCCCAGATGCACAAGGTGTTCGGATCGGTGGTGGAGAAGCCGTACTCGAACGCCATCACGGCTTCTTCGCTGAGCAGCGAATCGATGATGGTGGCCTGTTCCGGCGACTCGACCAGCTGACGCAGCGGCAGATAGTAGTTGTCGGTCTTCTGGTCGTGCAGGATCGCGTGGCGGTGGGTGAAGGTGCCGCGGCCCACGTCCTGGCCAACCAGGCGCAGTGCGTTGCCTTCGTCCAGCAGCGTTGCGTAGGCCAGGTTTTCGGCAAAGCCCCAGTCACCGAGGATTTCACCGGCGGCCATCTTGCGGCGGTCGTCGTACACCTTGGCAACGCGCGAATGCACTTCCACGCCTTCCGGAATGGTGTTGATCATGGTGGCCAGCTGGGTCAGCTTGCCCATCTCGACCTTGGTGCTGACCGGATCGGACAGCTTGCCCGACAGGTACTTGGACCAGTCCACGTACATCTTGCTGGTGGCCGGGGTTTTTTCGACCTTGGCCAGCTCGGTGGTGACTTCACCGGAGTCCAGCTTGTTGCGGTAAGCGTCGACCATGTCCTTGCCGGCGCCGGCAGCGATGACGCCTGCGGCTTCCAGCTGCTCTGCGTAGAGCTCGCGGGTGGTCTTGTGCTTGCGGATCACCTGGTACATCAGCGGCTGGGTGATCGCCGGTTCATCGGCTTCGTTGTGACCCCAGCGGCGGTAGCAGACCAGGTCGATCACGACGTCCTTGTTGAACTGCTGGCGGAAGTCATAAGCCAGCTTGGCCGCGAACACCACGGCTTCGGGATCGTCGCCGTTCACATGCAGGACCGGTGCGGCGACCATCTTGGCGATGTCGGTGCAGTACAGGGTCGAGCGCGAGTCGTCGCGGTTGGAGGTGGTGAAGCCCACCTGGTTGTTGATGACGATGTGCACGGTGCCGCCGACCGCGAAACCGCGGGCCTGCGACATCTGGAACAGCTCCATCACCACGCCCTGGCCGGCGAATGCAGCGTCGCCGTGGATCAGGACCGGCATCACCTGCTTGCGTGCGGTGTCGTTGCGGCGTTCCTGGCGCGAGCGCACCGAGCCAACAACCACCGGATCGGCGATTTCGAGGTGGGACGGGTTGAAGGCCAGGGCCAGATGCACCGGGCCGCCATCGCTGGCGACGTCGGCCGAGAAGCCCATGTGGTACTTCACGTCACCGGCAACGGCGCGGTCGTCGTGCTCGAACTTGCCTTCGAACTCGTCGAACAGCTTGCGCGGGTTCTTGCCGAGGGTGTTGACCAGCACGTTCAGACGGCCGCGGTGGGCCATGCCGATGATCACGTCCTTGACGCCTTCCTTGCCGGCGTCACGGATGATGGTATCCATCATCGGGATCAGCGAGTCGCCGCCTTCCAGCGAGAAGCGCTTCTGGCCGACGTACTTGGTGTGCAGGTAACGCTCGAGGCCTTCGGCAGCGGTCAGGCGCTCCAGGGTGCGACGCTTGGTGTCGGCATCCAGGTTGTAGTTGCCACCGGCGGTTTCGAGGCGCTGGTAGAGCCACTGGCGCTGCTCGACTTCGGCGATATACATGAACTCTGCGCCGATCGAGCCGGCATAGGTCGCCTTCAGGCGCGCAAGCAGATCACGCAGCTTCATTCGCGGCTGGCCGCCAACACCGCCGGTGCTGAACTCGTCGTTGAGATCGGCATCGCTGAGGTGGTGGAAGGGCAGGCCCAGGTCCGGCGGGTTGACCGGCGGGGTCAGGCCCAGCGGATCGAGGTTGGCGCCGAGGTGGCCACGCGAACGGTAGGCGGTGATCAGACGGCCGACGTTGCGCTCGCGCTCGTCACCGGAACCGGCGTTGCCGCCGACCTTGCCAGCGTTCTTTGCGGCTTCGGTGATGTGTGCGATGGCGGCAGAGTGCGGCACATCGCCAGCTTCGCGGCCTTTGAAGCCGTCAAAGTAGGACTTCCACTTGGGGTCCACACTGTCCGGGGAGACGAGGTACTGTTCGTACAGGTCCTCGACATAGGAGGCGTTGCCGCCGGCGAGCTGCGATGATTGCGCAAACTGCTTCAGTAGATTGTCCACGATGGAGAGTCGGATTCACTTGTGGGGTAGTTCTGGGAACCGGCGGACCTGCTACAGCGTCCCGCGCGGGCGTGTTCTAACCACGAAATTATACCCCTCACTGGACAGGAAGGGGCATCTACACTGTCCCGCGCATTAATACCTGACTGCGGCTTGTCCTGCCCCGGTCAGTGCTCAGACACCTAGTACGCGCAGCCCGTTGCAATCACGTGAACGCTCCCAGATGCGCTTGAACAGCGCTTCCTGCTGCTGCGCGCGGGCGGGGCTGTCCAGCGACAGTTCGCCTTCGACGCGGGCTCCCATTGGACGAAAGTAGCAGTCACCCTGATCGTTGCTGATGGCGGCCGAGACCACTTCGCAGTCCAGCGGGTCCACCGGCTCACGTAGCTGAAACACACTGGGCAGGCGCTGCACCAGCGCGACGAAGGCGGCGGGCAGGGCGGGCAGGTCGGCTTCGTGCAGCAGCACCTTGACCTGTTTGTCATGGCGCGCGGTGGCAAAACGGCGCAGGGTGTTCAGCACCAATGGCTGGCCGAGCAGGGCGTCATTGCCACGCAGTTGCAGGTGCAGGTGACGGCGTGCGGCGTGGATCACGGCTGCGGTTGCGGCGCGGGCCTGATCCGGGTCCTGCACCCGCATTGCCCCGTCCAGACGCCGGCGCATGGTCTGGTGACCGATGCCGGCCTCTTCAAATTCAACACCTTCCGGCAGAAAGCCATTGCAGGCGTAGAAGTCGCGGGCATGCAGCTGGGCGTGCAAGCTGACCTCGCCCCAGCCGCGTTTGCGGGCAGCGGCCAATAGCGCATTCAGTAGAGATTGGCCCACGCCTTTACCGCGCCAGGCGGCAAGTACCGCCATGCGGCCGATGCGCTGATCCGGGGTAAGGCGGGCGGCACCGATGGCTTGGCCATGCTCATCCAGCGCCAGTGCGTGGTCGCTGAGCGGATCCAGTGCATCTATCTCCAGCTCGGCCGGGACGTTCTGCTCGCTGACAAATACGGTATGACGCACGCCGTGCAGCAAGGTCTGCTGCACGGCGTAGTCGGCGATCTCTACATGGAAGATCGCGGTTTGACTCATGCCGACGGTGTTTCCGCGTCGTCTTCGTCTTCTTCCTCGCCGTCGTCGCAGATCACCACGACTTCGACACCTTCCTCGTTGACCAGGACGGTCTCGATGCTGGCAACGGACGGCTCGCCTTCACTGGCCTCGCTGTACTCGATGACTTCGATCTCGACTTCCGGGGCATCAGCCTCGTCATCGAAGTCCTCGTCCTCGAAATCTTCCTCGGCCACGTCTTCCATGGCTTCCAGCGCATCCTGTTCGGCGAGCATGGCGGCAATGGTTTCCACGTCCAGCAACTGGTAATGGCCGCCGACGATCAGTTCCATCAGCGCATCACGGCCCTTGTTGCCGAGCTTGTTGAACAGGGCGATATCGATCTGTTCGGTACCGGCCAAGGTCTGCGCGTCCTTGATCGACAGCTGGAAGGCAAGGCCGGAGCAGTACAGCGAGGCGCCACGGGTGGCGCGGCGCCAGGCCAGGCGGGCCCACGGGTGACGCTCAAGTACGCCGCCGTTTTCCAGCTCAGCGGTCACTTCTTCCGGCGACGGCGGTGCCTGCGAGGGCAGGATGTCGCCAGCGGCGCGGTAGGTGGTGATGAAACGGCCGAACCAGTTGCCGAGGCGATCCGGGTCGTTCATGCGCAGCGCATTGAGTGCAGCGACCACACGCTTCATCGCGGCGGCATCGATCTCGTTCGGGTCTTCCGGCAGCTTCAGGTCCGGGTCCTGGAAACGGATCGATTCGTCGGCATCGGCGACCAGATCGTCCAGATAATCGCTGATCAGCTCGGCCGAGGACGGCGCACGCATGCCGAACGAGAAGGTCAGGCAGGGGTTCACGGCAACGCCGTTGTGCGGCACGTTCGGCGGCAGGTACAGCATGTCGCCCGGGCCCAGCACCCAATCATGGGTTGCCTTGAACTTCTTCAGCAGCTTCAGTTCCACGTCGGGGCGGAACTCCAGCGACGGGCGCTTGCCCTTGGTCGACTCGCTGGCATCGATCTGCCAGCGGCGCTGGCCATGGGCCTGCAGCAGGAACACGTCGTACTGGTCGACATGGGCGCCAACCGAACCGCCGGTGGCGGCAAAGCTGATCATCACATCGTCCATGCGCCAGCGCGGCAGGAAGTTGAAGTAGGAGGTCAGGGCGCGCACTTCCGGGTCCCACTTGTCCACGTCCTGCACCAGCAGGGTCCAGTCGTGGTCGGGCATGCCGGGGAAGTCTTCTTCCTGGAACGGGCCGGTACGCAGCTCCCAGCCATCGGTGGCCCGGTCATGGCTGACGATGCGTGCCAGCGCACCTTCTTCACAGGCCAGGCCGGCGAGGTCTTCAGGCAGCACCGGGGTTTCGAAATTCGGGAAGGCGGCGCGGATCAAAAGCGGGCGCTTCTGCCAGTAATCGCGCAGGAAGGTGGCCGGGCTCATGCCCAGCGGCAGGCCGGGCTTGGCCTGGACTTCGATCGGATAGGTCTTTTGCTTGCGTGCAGCCATGGGGGGTCCTTTGCAACGGAGGTCGAACAGGGGCGCGGATAGCGCGCAGACCTCCATTGTCCCCTTGTTGGCGGCAATGCGCACCGTAGGCGACTGATCTGGATCAAATTCAGCAGAGAAAATGCACCCGTAGTGCCGAGCCATGCTCGGCAGGGGGTCTTACCAGCAATGCAAATGTAGTGCCGAGCCATGCTCGGCAAGACGCCTTACCGGGAAAGCCTCTGCCGAGCAT